>CAYPIT010000081.1:0-10805 GCA_964410825.1 uncultured Nitrospiraceae bacterium | reverse complement strand
TTTGATTACCAGCCTGTCCAGGATAACTTCACACTTACCGCTGGATCCGTCTTTTTGACGAATCCTGTGAAATCCTTTTTTCCCAAGTTCTTCAACAGAGTCGTTTGATCTAAAAATTATCAATGCCCTCGCCCCTGAAAATTTTTCTATCAATTCTTTAAAAACAGAAGATGGAGTCCACGACCTTAGTTCGCGATCACAATTCACGCAGTAAGGTTTTGCGACCTTTGTATACAGAAGCCTGATATAATAATAAATTTCTGTAGCAGTTCCAACCGTTGAACGGGAAGTCCTCACATGATTTCGCTGTTCAAGGGCTATGGCCGGTCTTATATTACGGATAGCTTCAACATCAGGACGGTCAAGTTTTTCAAGGAACAGCCTCGCATAAGTAGAGAGAGACTCAATATACCTCCACTGACCTTCGGCAAAGATAGTATCAAATGCCAATGATGACTTACCCGAACCTGATACACCGGTTATTGCGATAAACTTATTATGAGGAAGCCTGAGGCTTATATTTTTGAGGTTATTCTGTTTAGCACCTGAAATAATGAGTTCATCAGTGGACATCCGCATATTTTAACAGTTTATAGCCATGCTTGGGAACATGATCAGATTTGTTATAATCCGGAAGAAAAAGCTTAAATAATCACAATTAACTATAGAAAAATAACTATTCTGGCCCATATTATTCACACGGCAAAGCAGGTATCCAGAAAAAAACGTTTTGGGAGTGGCTTTTACTGATCTGGTTTCTGATACACTGTGTATATTACCTAAGTTATATAGATGTGTTTCATAAAAGTACGTGTGCCGTATTCAAAACGTTTTTTTCTGGATACCTGCTTTGATTCAAGATAATTATGAATAATGCAGGCTGGTAATTTTAAAACTTATTGAGTAACGCTTATAGCGGCAATTGAAAATCGAATAAACCTGTAGGGGGAAATATTTTACAATTTATTTAAAGAGGTAAAACTTTCTTTGAGACGGTATTGATTAGATAATGCTAATTAAAAACTCATTTACTGATGCTATGCTCAACCTTAGTATTGAAAGGCATATTATCAGCATCATTCACTGTAATGTCTTCAGTTGAATCGGAAACGTTAAACCAACCAATAATTGAGTTTAGTTCATAGGCAAGCTCTGCCAGTGCATTTGTAGAAGAGTTGATTTGTGACATAGATTCCTGGGTTGATCTGGCAATATTTGTCATTTGCTCCATATTATTAGATATTTTCCCAAGTGCCTGAGCCTGAATTACAGAAGAACTGTCAATCCCTTCAACCATTCCAAAATTTCGCTGTGATACATTAACAATACGTTCAAGAGATGCTTTAGCTTTTTCGGCTAACTCTATACCATGCTCAACTTTTGACCTTCCTTGATCCATATTCTTAACTGATAAATCTGTATCTTCGTTAATCTGCTTTATCGTCTTGGTAATTTCTCCTGTGGCAAGGCTTGTTCTTTCAGCGAGTTTTCTTACCTCATCTGCCACGACACCGAAACCTCTGCCTGCCTCGCCTGCTCTCGCTGCTTCGATAGCTGCATTTAATGCCAGAAGATTAGTCTGTGCAGAAATATCATCTATTACCTGTACTATATCATTGATTTTTTTGCTGCTATTTCCGAGTTTATTGACTGTAAACGCAGAAATTTCAACTGTTTGAGCTATAAAACCAATTTCACTAACTGTCTCATCTACAATAGCTTTACCCTCTATTGCAACATCAGATGATTCCTTTACAGCGCTTGATAAATCTGAAGAATTTTCTGCAACGAGCGTTATCGAATTGGATATTTCTGATGTCGAATTAGATATGTCACTAATTTGCTTTGATGCGTCTAAAGTTCCTGCATCGATTTCAGTAGTTGATGAAGAGAGTTGTGCGGAATTGGCTGCCAAACTATGTGTGACGTTTGCTATATTCATTATGACCGTTTGAAGTTTATCGAGAATCTTATTGAAAATGTGTGCGGTGTCTGCAATCTCATCATTACCCTTAATATTTATTCGCGAAGTTAAATCTCCTTCATGGTCTAAAACATTACTCATTAAAGCTCTCAATTTGTTAATTGGTAAAATCACTAAGCGATAGACGCCGATAATTATGCAAATTATTCCAATTAAAATAATAGTAGCAACAATACTAACAATGAATCCTATTTTTTTTACAGTTGCTTCTAACATTTCATTTGCAATATCAGAGGTAACCTGAACATGCTCGATAAATTCATCGGCATTTGCTGTAGCAGCTCCATACGTAAGCATGAATTCTTCATCTTGTGTGTTTTTAGAGTCAGCATTCAATAAAAAACTACGGTTGCTTTTTAAATTCTGTAAATGATCATTAAAATTAAGGTTGTCGGCATAGTCGGACTTTTGTAAGTTTAATTCATTCTTTTCCAACATGACCATTAATTTCTCATGTGTTTCTTCTAAAGCTGTTATGTTTTTGTTGATGAGTTCTTTTGAAAGCGGTTCTCCTTCATCAAGAATATATTCTGCAAATCCTCTAAGCACTCCCTGCAAGTACAACATCTCTTTTTCAATATTACGGGCATTCAGGTTAACTTTTTGTATTGAAAGATATCCAAACAACAAAGTAGCAATCATTACACTGAACAATATGAATATTAGGAGTGAAGAAATTATCAATTTTGTTTTAATACGCATTAGCCAATCTCCTCATAATTCATTAGTAAATTTCCTGATAGCCAACATATTATATTTATTCGAGATTTCACCAAATAAACTTTAATTCGGGATAAGCCTAATTCACTCTTTGACCTGGTAATCACCAATTTTAATACCACAACAAGTTCAGGATAACATGTTGTCGATAGTTAAATTAGGGGAGATGATTCAATTAAATCTATTTCAATTAAGGCGTAATCAGTTCCTCAACGCCAAAATCCGGGGCAATGCTTAAAAGTATATACATCGATTCAGTTAACAGAATTATTCCAAATGCGATCAGCAATAAACCGCTAACAATCATTATTGCCTTCATATACTTGTGTATGGCATTGAAATGGCTGAGAAATGAATTAATTGCAAGAGATGTTGTGAGAAAAGGGATCGCAAGCCCTAAAGAGTAAATAGAAAGCAATTTAAAACCATACATAGCGGAACCCGATGTCCCGGCAATAAGCAGGATAGATCCCAGAATAGGACCGATACATGGGGTCCATCCGGCCCCAAAAGTAAGGCCAACGACAAAGGCACCCAGATAACCCTTTGGTCTCGATTTAAGATGTATTCTCTTGTCCTTTGCGAGAAAATTCATCTTAAATATACCCATCACATAAAGACCAAAAAATATTACGATAACTCCAGCTATTTGATAGATAGTAATATTCAGGCCAAAAAGCGAAAAAGATCTCGTAAGTAAATAATTCATATACGATGAAAATACGCCGAGAAGAATGAATACAGTGGAAAATCCTGTAATAAACGCTAATGAATTCAAAAGTGTGAGCTTCCTGATTAACCTCTTGTCAATCGACTTTAAATCTTCAAAAGAAATGCCCGTAATAAATGAAACATATGATGGTATCAGCGGAAGCACACACGGAGAAAGAAATGAGAGCACCCCACCCAGGAATGCACCAATATAACCTATTTGAGACATATTATACCTTGCACCTCTTTGCTCTGCGACAAGCACAGTCTGATTTGTTTCCCTTAATCTTTTCAATCGTATGCGGGAGGCAAGAAATAATTGCCGACAAATTTTCTCTTACCGCCCTGGTACTGCCCGGCAGGTTTACTATAAGGGTATTACCCCTGATTCCTGCAACAGCCCTTGAGATCATGGCATAGGGGGTTTTTTTCAATCCTTCATATCGCATCGCCTCAGCAATGCCAGGCAGTTCTTTATGAATCACTCCCAGTGTTGCGTCAGGCGTAACATCACGAGGCGATACACCGGTGCCTCCAGTTGTCAGTATTAGATCCGCCTTCCTGCACAATGAAATAAGTTTTTTCCTGATCATAGTTTGTTCATCAGGAAGAATGTCATAACTGACAACCTCAGCATCAATTTTCTTCAGAAGTTTTTTTATCATTGGACCACTCGTATCCTCGCGTTCGCCTTTAGACCCCTTGTCGCTTAATGTTAAAATTGCCACTTTTATCATCGTATCAACTTAAAAAACAGGAACATATCATTTAATATCCGCATCCTTTTTAACTTCTGTTTTTGTCTGCTCTTTAAAATTAATTCTGGGGAAGAGCTGTTCGCCCTTTGAGACCTTTATCTCATATCCAGGCTTCCAGTCCCAGCCATAAATTGCAGGATATACATCTGATTCACCGGATGCCTTTTCCGGCATACTCTGTTCAGTTTCTTTTAATATTGATTTAAGTCCGAGCTGCTTCCATATTTTCTCCGAGGTATCAGGCATAAAAGGATAAAGCAAAACCGCTGTCAGTCGTAAGTAGTTCCAGACATTAAACATAATCACTTTCAGTTCTTCCTGATTATCTTTGGCAAGCCTCCACGGTTCTTTTTGGGCAATATGATTATTTGCTGCTCTAATAATATCCCAGACATGATCGAGAATGATGTTAAACCTGAGGTGGGACCAGTTTTGATAATGCGTATCGTCCACAGCACAGAGTACCGAATTGATACATTCCCGCGCTAAAGGATTGAGTTCAGTAGTGTCACCGGTTGGTACTTCGATAATTCCATTAAGATACTTTTCAGCCATAGTTACAAACCTGCTCAGTAAATTGCCAAGATCATTTGCAAGGTCGCTGTTGGTCCGGTCGATCAAACTCTGCTCGGAAAAGTCACCATCAAGGCCAAAAGGCACTTCCCTGCAAATGAAATACCTGAATGCATCAGTACTATATTTGGCAGCCATTTCAGACGGGTCAACTACATTACCAAGAGACTTGGACATCTTCTTCCCGTCAACAGTCCACCATCCATGTGCAAATATGTTTTTGGGAAGAGGGAACTTCAGTGCCATGAGCATTGTTGACCAGTAAACAGCATGTGTGGTCAGTATATCTTTCCCGACAAGGTGATGGTCAGCAGGCCACCAGAAGTCACCAAGCTTTGAATCCTCTGGATGTTTCACAAGATACCGGGTAGCAGAAAAATAGTTAAGCAAAGCATCAAACCAGACATAAGTTACAAAATCTTTGTCAAAAGGGATCTCAACTCCCCATGACAGTCTCGCTTTCGGCCTGGTTATGCAAAGGTCTCCAAGTTCATTGTTATTTAAAAATCCGAGCACCTCGTTTCTTCGGGTGTGAGGCAAAATATAATCCGGGTTGTCATCAATATATTGAATCAGTTTTTCCTGATATTTTGACATCAGGAAAAAGTAATTCTCTTCCTGAATCTGTTCAACCGGCCTTCCGCAGTCAGGACAGTTCCGATCAACAATTTCTTTTTCGGTCCAGAATCTTTCATCAGGAGTGCAATACCAACCAGAATATTCCCTCTTTTCGATCTCACCCATATCCCAGAGCATCTGAATTATTCCCTGTACAGTTTTTGTGTGTTCATGGTCCGTGGTACGGATAAAGGCATCATTTGAGATATTCAATTTTTCCCATAGAGTTTTGAAATTTTCCACCATGATATCGGCATGTTCTTTGGGAGTCCTTCCTTTTTCCTGTGACGCCTTTGCGACTTTTTGTCCATGCTCGTCTGTACCGGTAAGGAAAAAAACATTTTTGCCATTCAGCCTGTTGTATCTCGCAAGAATATCCGCGGCTATTGTAGTATAAGCATGCCCTATGTGAGGCACATCATTTACGTAGTAAATAGGTGTTGTTACATAAAACTTTTTTTGTTCCATCATTATTTCTGTTCCGGCTGCTGTTTCTTCTTTTTCCAGAACTTCCTGCGTCTGTTAAATGGTTTGCCTCTACCTTTTTCTGTTTCTGACTGCCCTGTTTGCTTCTGCCCTTTGTCTTGAGAAATTCCGGTCTTGCTCCCTACTGAATTAGCGTCTTTTTCAGGAGTTTTACCACTGATCCTTCTGCCGCGCCCTCTTTTCCTGCGTCGCCTTTTCCCCCCTGTTTTTCCCGGTTTAGACGCATCAGGTATTTCCTTCTTACCTATGATATTATTCTGGCCCGATCCTGCCGGCTGCTTCAGTTCATCTGTTTTGTCAGTATAGACCGCTTCTGAATCTATCGATTGAAGATCGTCGACTGAAGTTTCATCACTAATAGTGATAAAATCTTCATCTTTCTGTTTTGTGTTTCTATCATCCATAATATCCTTGAATTCATACCTGAGACAACACATTAATCTTCCACAAATACCTGAAAGCTTACTCTGATTAATCGAAAGTTCCTGCTGCTTGGCCATCCTGATTGTTATAGGTGCAAAAGATGACAAGAAAAGGTTGCAGCATGTCTGTCTTCCGCAAGCCCCTATACCCCCGAGGAGTTTAACCTGATCCCTTACACCTATCTGTCTCATTTCAATACGGGTTTTGTATTTTGCGGCAAGGTCCCTCACAAGTTCTCTAAAATCAATTCTTCCATCCGCTGTGAAATAAAATATCAGTCTTTTTTTATCAAGGGTTGTTTCGGTTGAAACGATCTTCATAGGGAGGTTTAGATCTTTTGCCTTGTCTACACAGAAAGCTTTTGCATCAGATTCAAACGAACGGTTTTTCTCAACCGTCTCAAAATCTTCGTCAGTAGCCACTCTGACAACTTTTTTAAAACGATCTCCTGCTTTTTCGATAGTATGTTTAGGAGTCACTACATGAGCAAGGCTTAGTCCTGCGTCAGAATCCACAACCACCTTAGCTCCCAGTTTCAAATCAAGATCATCAACAGCAAATGTATAAATCTTGCCGCACGACTTGAATCTGATTCCGACTACATCCTGCTTTACCGGAACATCAGATTCCTTCTTTTTATCTATCGTTTTATTGTTCTCACTCATCAGTGTTCTATATTTTTATTCACTCCGAGATTTCTTTTAAATAACAGACTGGTATAGTTAAGGGTGAGCTGTTTGTTTAAATTAAAATATAGTTGTTTTCTTAACTTATAAATTTCCCCGGCCAATGTAAGTATATTTCTCAGCGATGTCTCCCTTGCAAAAGTCCTAATCTCGATTTCTCTGTCCCGGTTAATAAGTAAATCTGTCCTCTCAGTTGCCTTAAAAACCGCTATATCACGCAACCATAACTGTGCCCAGTCAAACCATTCTTCCATAGCGTCCCTGTCCTCCCAGACATCTTCTTCCAGTCTTCCGACTAACATATTTAGTATTTCAAATGACCTGTCTCTTTTCTCGATAAGGTCTTCATTAAGAGCATATCCGAGTCTGCCGCCAGACAAAGCACTCAAAAGCATCGTTTGGTCAAGGCTGAAATTCTCGAATCTTTCGATCAATAGACTGCTCATTTTATCCAGCGGCAACGGTGAGAAATTTACCCTGTGGCATCTTGAGCGGATTGTTGGAAGAAGCATCTCGGGCCTTGATGAAACAAGAATCAGTACACTTTGACTGGAAGGTTCTTCCAGTGTCTGTAAAAAGGCATTAGCTGACGACTGATTAAGCCTGTCAGCATCATCAACTATGGCTACTTTCCAGTTCCCCTCAAATGGTTTGAAAGAAAGTGATTCACCAAGATTTCTGATCGCGGCAACATTAATTTGCCTGCCAGCCCCTTCAGGGAGTATAACAAAAACGTCAGGATGATTGTGTCTGTCTATTTTACGGCATGACGGGCATTCATCACAGGCATCAATCCGCTCATTACCCGAGTAATCGTTACCCGTATTTTCGTAATCGGCAAACAATTCACCGCCAGCCTCTTTCTGACAATTTAAGGTTTTAGCAAAATTAACAGCAGTAAGCATCTTGCCAACTCCCTCATCTCCTGCAAAAAGCAGGGCATGAGGGATTCGGTTTCTCCGCTTACAGCCTTCAAGAATATGCAGTGCCCTGTCCTGTCCTATAATATCTTTTAGTGCCATGACGCTTCCATGATTTGAACAATCTCCCTGCTGATATCTTCAGTACTGCGTGATGCATCGATTATCTTGATTCTCTCAGGCTCTGCTTTAGCTATCTGAAGAAATCCATTTCTGACCCTGTTATGAAATTCTATTGTTTCCAGTTCAAACCTGTCCTCTTTTTGTGCATTTCTGTTCCTGCTCAGGCCCTCTTCAACATCAAGGTCAAGGAGAAAAGTAAGATACGGTTTAAGGTCAGGCACTACTATATCATTGAGACTGTTTATTATTGCCGGATCTATCCCCCTCGCATACCCCTGGTAAGCGATTGTAGAATCTGTAAAGCGATCAGTTACTACAACCGTATCCTTAAGTATTGCAGGATAGATAACCTCTCTTACGTGTTGTGCCCTTGATGAATAATAGAGGAGAAGCTCTGTTAAAGGATCCATTTGATTCCCGGGTTCCAGAAGCAATTTCCTTATTTTAATTCCGATGCCGGTACCGCCGGGTTCCACTGTGTTAATTACTTTATGGCCCCGATCACTCAGATAATCTGCAAGCAGCTTTGTTTGTGTGCTTTTTCCTGATCCTTCAATGCCTTCGAATGATAAAAATCCCTTAACCCTGTGCATAGCTTTTTTTTAGTTCCTTGAGTAGTGAAAATACCTTCAATGTGTCTTCAACCGTTAATGAGCCCGTACCGCATGAGGGAGTAATCAGGACATGCTGTCTGAGTATATCCCCTGGTATACCTATTTCTTCAAGAGAGGCTAACCCTCTTTCGAACTGCTGCTTCAATCCCTGAAGATCAACTTCCCGAATTATTTCTGTAGTCGGCACAACACCCCATGCAATGAAACCGTTATTATTTATGAATGTTTTTATTTCGTTAGGATATAGAGCAAGTGTATCCCAGAAAAAATATGAATCATAATTAAAAACATCGATACCCGATGAAAGCACCAGAGGCCAGTCAGCCTTGCCACAGCAATGTACGCCTGCCACAGCACCTTCATTTTTGATATGCTTTACAATCTCTTTGAGCATCCTTAACGCTTCTTCAGTGCTGACCCCCAAATACGCAGAGGTGCCAAGTGCTGATAAAATCGGCTCATCCACAAAAATCAGCACATTGTCAGCATATGGTTTGAGCATCTCAACCTGCCAGCTCACCTTTCCTTTCAGAAGTTCAAGTGATAGTTCTTTCATCTCTTCATCAAAAAATATAGGTCGCTTTTGATCATCTGTAAGAGATAATGTAAACGTAAGAGGCCCTGTTATATGCCCCTTGACCGTGCTGAATTTTTGGCCTTTCTCTTTAAGAATGTCAACAAATGTGTAGAAACCGGCTGCATACTTTTTAGAAATTGGGAATCCCGATTTGTTTGCAACAGATTCATAAAATGCTGATAATTCAGGCTCCTCCGCCTTGCTTACATAAACATCTTCACCTTTAATTTTAACAAACGGAAAGCCCTCAGAATATTGGGGCACCATCAATTCAAGAAAATTTCTGTGAGGAAGCTGCGGCCAGAACGGTATATCGACAGAGTCAAAAATGACATTACAAGCCTCTGACGGGTCGGTGTGAGGCAAGCTCCCGATTCCGGTTGTATTAAAAGTTTCGAGCATAACTACTAATCATACTCTAAGCTGCTGGCAAGTTTCAAATAAATGGCTGATTTTCAAGGAATTATGGCAATCTTGATGATTTGAAAATTGAGAATCGGCAGTTATGTTAACGAAAAAAATGGGAGGGTATTAATTGGCGTTTACGAGAAAATTGGATAGATCAGCAGCATTGAATGGTGGAGTTAATAAGCGCGAAAGTTGCAGGTATGAAAGCTATAAAGTTAAACACCTATGACTTTTGATAGTGGGTAAAGATCGAAGTACATTTGCCTACGATCTTTACCTTCATCTTCAGCCGTTAGCAAATCAAAACCATTTCTTTCGTAGAAAGTTACAGCCTCAGCATATACATCTACTGTAATAAATCTGCAACCTGTTTTATTACGCTTGATAAAAAAACCTTTAATATAATCCATTAATGCGGTTCCAATCCCTTGGGATTGATGTTCTGTTGCAACTGCAAAACGTCCTATTTTTACAGCAGGGTGGGCTTTATATCTTTTTTGAGGGGGGATCTCTTTAGAGATTTTTTTAAATTTACTTTTAGTCGTTTGACTTTCTCTAATGCTATCATTCAGAACGCTGAAATATGCCATTGTTGTACCCTTTTGGAGAGCATATGTAACGGTAAGAAGCTGCCGGGCATGATGCTTTGAATCAATATGGAAGAAATCGTTCAGGTCGCTATTGCCACAATCAAACGGCTTGCGTTTAATTTCTGGATCTAAACGAATAAGGGTGGGTTTCGTCGGCACGCTATGATTTAACGAGTTTGTCTATCTTCTTGTAATTAGCGAGGACTCTGTCACGTTCGGTTTTAGATACTTTCCGGGTTTCATTCTCCCGCATTTTCTTGGAGAATCGTTTTGCATCTTTACCATATAAAGTAGGAGTTTCTTTTATTGAACTTGCCATAATTCTCTCTTTCCTTTTTTCGGACAAAAGCCCTTTATTCTTTAACTAAATCATATAACGATAAAATGATAGTACAAGAATAATTTCAGTCCGGATGACTGATATCATGCCATATTATTAAATCCCACTACTGTTTATGTCAAGGACTATATTGAAATTAAAGGGTGTTATCTACCGACCCAAAGGGCACATCGGCTGAAGATAATAGGCGAGCTATTAGGATCAGTAGTCAGCATCCTCTTTTAAGGCATTTATACAGGGATATTTAATTATTGAAGTTATGTCCCTTATTATT
>CAYPIT010000080.1:0-10983 GCA_964410825.1 uncultured Nitrospiraceae bacterium | reverse complement strand
TATTTACATGCGGCTTTACTCTTTCAAATTTTGCCTTTGCCATCTTTTCCTCCTGTATAATTACTCATTATACTTAACAGAACGTTCAGCGTCCTTTATCCTCCCCTTACTTTTAATACAATATCTTCAGAAATGTTCTTTGGAATCTCTTCATAATGAGAAAACTGCATCGTGTAAGTTGCACGTCCCTGAGTTTTTGATCTCAGATCAGTTGCATAACCGAACATGGAGGACAGGGGAACCTGAGACGCAATTACCCTTACATTTGACCTCTGGGTCATAGTCTCTATACGGCCTCTTCTGGAATTCAAATCACCTATTACATCACCCATATATTCTTCCGGTGTCACTACTTCTATGCTCATGATCGGTTCAAGCAGTACAGCTTTTGCTTTTGCAAAGGCATTTTTCAGTGCCATAGAGCCCGCTATCTTGAATGCCATCTCGGACGAATCCACTTCATGATATGATCCATCGTACAACGCAACTTTAACGTCAACAACAGGATAGCCAGCAAGTATACCATTTTCAAGCGCTTCTTTAACACCCTTTTCAACTGCCGGGATATATTCCCTCGGAATCGAGCCACCAACTATTTTGCTAACAAATTCAAAATTGCCTCCCGGCTCCAGAGGTTCAACTTCCACATAAACATGACCATACTGGCCGCGACCACCTGATTGCCTGACAAACTTGCCCTCGGCCGAGGTTTTTTTACGGATAGTTTCCCTGTATGCAACCTGGGGTTTGCCTACATTTGCACCAACTTTAAACTCTCTTAAAAGACGGTCGACAATAATATCTAAATGAAGTTCGCCCATACCGGATATTATTGTTTGCCCTGTATCAGGGTCATATGAAACCTTGAAAGAGGGATCCTCCTGTGCAAGCTTGCCGAGTGCGATAGACAGCTTCTCCTGGTCAACTTTGGTTTTAGGTTCGATCGCAACAGAAATAACCGGCTCAGGAAATTCCATTGATTCGAGAATTACAGGATGGTCCTCATCACAAAGTGTATCCCCGGTAAGGGTCTTTCTTAGCCCTACAGCTGCCACAATATCGCCTGCCTTGACCTCTTTAATCTCTTCCCTCTTGTTGGCATGCATACTCAGCAGCCTGCCAACGCGTTCTTTTTCATCCTTAATTGGATTGTATGTGTACGAGCCTGCTGACAGAGTGCCAGAGTATACCCTCAGAAAAGTCAACTGACCTACAAACGGATCTGTCATTATCTTGAATGCTATAGCAGAAAATGGTTCACTGGTTGACACCTTTCTTACCGCTTCTTTGCCTGTGGCTGGTTCAATCCCGGTTATTGGCGGAACATCAAGCGGACAGGGCAGAAAATCAACGATCGCATCCAGCAGAAGCTGAACGCCTTTATTTTTAAAGGCAGAACCGCAGAGAACCGGCGTAATCTTTAATTTAATAGTCCCTTTTCTCATAGCCGACTTAATAATATCAATCCCTATTTCTTCTCCTGACAGGTATTTATCCATAAGCGTATCGTCAAAATCAGCCAGTGTCTCCAGCATTTTCTCTCTGTTCTCAACTGCATGTGGATGATATTCTTCAGGTATATCTGATTCAACAAAATCCGCACCTAATGATTCATCGTCATATATATAGGCTTTCATCTTAATCAGGTCAATAGATCCCCTAAAATCTTCTTCTTTACCGATTGGAATCTGAACAGGCACAGGTATCGCACCAAGTCTTTCTACCATTGAGTTTACAGCCATAAAAAAATCTGCCCCCATTCTGTCCATTTTATTAATAAATGCAATTCTTGGAACAGCATACTTGTCAGCCTGTCTCCATACAGTTTCTGATTGGGGCTCTACGCCTGCAACCGCATCAAAAAGAGCAACAGCTCCATCAAGTATTCTTAAGGACCTCTCTACCTCAATGGTAAAATCAACATGTCCGGGTGTATCAATAATATTAATCCGGTTATCATCCCAGAAACATGTTGTCGCGGCAGAAGTAATCGTTATTCCTCTCTCCTGCTCCTGAACCATCCAGTCCATCACAGCTGTACCATCATGTACCTCACCCATTTTGTACGTGACTCCCGTGTAATACAGGATACGCTCTGTAGTCGTAGTCTTCCCCGCATCGATATGAGCCATGATGCCGATGTTCCTTGTTTTTTCCAGTGATGTACTTTCCGCCAATGTCTTCAACTTTCCTTACCACCTGTAATGAGCAAAAGCCTTGTTTGCCTCTGCCATTTTATGGGTATCTTCCCTCTTTTTAATAGAAGCTCCTGTCTTATTGGATGCATCAAGCAACTCACCCGCCAGCTTTTCCCTCATAGTCCTTTCTCCCCTTTTCAGAGAAAAACCGATGATCCAGCGAAATGCCAGGGCGATTCTTCGTTGGGGCCTGACGTCTATAGGAACCTGATACGTAGCGCCGCCTACACGTCTTGATTTGACCTCTAAAAGCGGCTTCACATTTTCCAGTGCCTGCTGAAAAACTTTTAAAGGATCGTTCCCTGTTTTTTCCTTCAGAATATCCAATGCTCCGTAGCATATTTTTTCTGCTGCAGATTTCCTTCCATGCATCATAATCGCATTAACAAACTTGCTCAAAAGTTTGCTGTTATAAATAGGATCCGGCAATATTTCCCTTTTTGCTGCTACTCTTCTTCTTGGCATGATTGCAATCCTTTTATTTGGGTTTCTTGGCGCCGTATTTTGACCGCCCCTGCTTGCGGTCAGCTACGCCGAGCGTATCGAGGGTACCTCTGACAATGTGGTATCTGACTCCAGGAAGGTCCTTAACTCTGCCGCCTCTGATAAGCACGATTGAGTGCTCCTGAAGATTGTGACCAACACCTGGTATGTAGGCGGTAACTTCCATCTTGTTTGTCAATCTGATTCTGGCCACTTTTCTGAGAGCAGAGTTAGGTTTTTTGGGAGTTGTAGTGTAGACTCTTGTACAGACTCCTCTGCGCTGCGGACATCTCGAAAGCGCAGGGCACTTCGTCTTATTAATCGCCTGCTTTCTTCCCTTTCTCACTAATTGCGCAACAGTTGGCACCTTTCCTCCTTTAATAACGCCATATGATTAATTTTTAACGATATTCCCCATTCAATGGGAAAACCTAAAAAGTTTATCAGGGGGGTAAACTTTTGTCAATAGGTGTATTAATATGTAGGGGAAAACTATCTGATCGATACTTCTCAAAAAGGACAAAATCTAAAACTGAATTTCACCAACCTATTGCCAGTTAAGCGAAAGGAGGATGACAAAAACAACACTCTTTGTTAATTCAATATTGCCTGTTGTTTTAAGTTTTTCTTCTCTCATCATCAGCACTGTCCAAATGTTCTCGATAAGGGGCAAGAGAATAATAACCGGTACATTGAGAAAATAATATATGGTAATTGCTGCAAGGCAGTAAATTACCATGAGCCATCTGAAAAAATGAGTCTTCCTGATCCTCGCTCTCACTTTAAAGACACCGGCAGCAAAGTAAATAAAAATTACTGCATACAATTTCAGCGACACCTCACCTGTAACCACAAAATATACAATAGGGGCAGAAAGTGTCAGAAGGGCAAAGCCATTCAATTCCGAAAGGATATGATGGTCCTTACCGTTTGCAAGCAATATCACATAGCTAAAAGCAAGAAGAGCAAAAACAGCAAATTTCCCTATACCATCAATTAAAAATGGGATCAAAAAAACCAGTCCGGTCATACTGAATACTAAAAACCAGACAATATGTTCTTTTTTACTGTCTTTGGACCTCAATGAAGCGGCAAGAGGGTTTTTTGAGTTGATAAGCAGAAAGAGTCCGAAAATCGTCAGCAGAGTTGTAAATATAAACCCTTGTTCAGTATCCCACGATCGTTTTGATAATCCTGTGATAACGGCTGCTAAGCAGGATGAACCGGACACTGCCCATGAACCCCACTCTTTAACAATAGGAATCTTCATCAGTCATAAAATAAGCGGAATAAAACCGGCCCGGTAATAATGTGCACCAAGCAGCATGATGATTAGCATAATCGGTGTAAGGCGTAAAAAATTCATCGTTATTTCCAATAGACCATGTTAAAAGACAAAAATACCTGCATGGCAAAATATTAATGAATATATCATTTATTCAATATGTTTGCTGAATTAATTGTAAATTTATTTTATAGGACATATAAAATATATTAATAATTCTTGACACTTCATCGAACTTAGGCTAAAGTAATATAGTTACGTTCTCCAGACCGGGTTAAACCAAAGGATCAAGTTACTCATTTCGGAAGCGGGTGTTGGATGTGGTGAGCAAGCCTTCATCGATTAGAAGGAAGCCTGAAGCATCTGCCAAAGCAACCACTCTACTAAAAGCTTATGGTTCCCCGGCCCTGGAGAACGTAACTTTTTTTGAACCATCAACTACCATCGCCTCATAATTGATGCCTGTCAATCTCGTCCTGGTTTTATTTAAACAAACTACTTTTCTACGATCCTTACCTTCATCTCTATCCGTTCATTCGGATTATCACGACTGTCCCGTGGCTGACTGACTATTTTATCAACAACATCTATTCCTTCAGTCACTTCACCAAATATCGTGTACTGCCTGTCAAGGAATGTAGCATCCGCAACACAGATAAAAAACTGTGAACCCGCGCTGTCGTGGTGACGTGATCTGGCCATCGACAGAATCCCCCTCTTATGAGACTTTTCATTGAATTCAGCTTTCAGCTTATATCCGGGGTCGCCCATTCCGTGTTTTGACCTGTCAGCATCTTTAGAGTTCGGGTCCCCGCCCTGAATCATAAAACCGGGGATAACACGGTGGAAAGTGGTGCCATCATAAAATCCTTTTTTTGCAAGTTCTATAAAATTATTAACATGATTTGGTGCAACCTCGGGGAAAAATTTCAGCTCGATATTGCCAAATTTTGTTTCAATGACCGCTCTCGTCACCGCCATCTTCTTGATTTCCTCCTTAGTAAATTTTTTGTGTACCACCTCCGAACCCGCTGACACTATGAATATCTGCAATAACATTACTGTAAGTGCAATCCGTAAATACTTCATACTTCCTCCTTAAAAGAATAATTTTCCAATTTACATCGATTTTTTTGCAATTATCCTAAAAAAAATCTTGATAACGACTATTATTCCAGATTATAGCAAACCATGAAGTCAAATAGTGCTACCGCCATGTATCCAGTATATCCATGCATATCTTGTTCATTTCAATCGCTCTTTCCTCTGTGTTCGCTTCATTGTAACAGCGAAATTCCGGGGCGTTTCCTGACGGGCGAAGGTGGACAACTTCTCCACTGTCAAATGTAATCTTCAGTCCATCAGTAATATCGGTAGAAACTACCGTACCAAAGTGCCTGCCAAAAGTCTCTTCCAGCAGTTTCCTGTCTTTTTCCTGACTGCCTGAACAGAACATGGCAATAATCTTCCTGCTGTTTTCGGTTGGAAATCCCTTCAGACGGTCACTTGTGGTGAAACGCTGAGGGAGATCCGATATTAACGAACTAATGCTTTTGCCCCTCTTAATAGATAAAAGAAGAACCGTTATATGAACAATCAAGGCATCCCGCGTTGGAAGTGATGACAGAATTTTTCCGTTTAATTCAATATCGGATACTGTTAAAAATCCTCCATTAGCCTCATATCCAACAACTCTTTCAGCGCCCCTGCTTCTGGCGCTCTGCATTCCCTCTATTACAAAAGGAGAACCGATTCTGGTACGCAGGACATTCTTGAACATGCCGCATTTCTCCGCAGCAGAATTACTGGATACAGGTGTTACCACAGTATCGGCCTCAAGATATAATGCAGAGAGAATACCGGCAATATCTCCTCTAAGCCATTTTCCGTTTTCATCGCTAATTAAAGGCCGGTCGCAATCCCCATCGGCCGAGACAATAGCATCAAAATTGTACTGTTCCGCCCATCTCTTTGCTGCCTCTACGTCATCAGGACGCATCGCTTCCGTATCAACCGGGATAAATTTATCAGAGAAACCAAGCATCGTAACTTCCGCCCCCAGACCGGAAAGGACTGTCGCCATCAGCTCACGCCCAACAGAAGAGTGTTGGTATACGCCTATTTTTTTGCCCTTCAGACAGTTTAACCCGAAAAAATCCAGATACCGGCTTATATAAAGTTCAACTGCATCATTTGCAAGATCAGACAATCTGACTAAATTCGTAAACATTCCATGTTCATCAAAAACTCCATCCGGAAGTTTAACTGTCTGACCCTTTATCTCTATTTCATCATCCTTAAGGATCTCCCCTTCCTTTTTTGTATACTTGATGCCGTTACGGTCATCAGGGATATGGCTTCCGGTTACCATCACAGTAGGGATCTGACCGGCAAGTCCATAAAGTGCCAGAGCAGGAGAAGGAAGTCTGCCGCAGCTTTCGATCGAATATCCTTTGTCAACTACAGCTCTGGCAACAGCCTCCATGATACGATTGGTGCTGGGTCTCAGATCCCCTCCAACAGCAATAACACTTTTCTGCATTATCTGTCCTGACTCTTCCAGATACTGGATAAAGGCTGTCGTGTAGGCATAACAGACCGCATCCGTCATATCTGATGCAAGACCGCGGACACCACTTGTACCGAACCTGACACCACTTATCGTCATCAACTCTTCTATTGAAGTTATTTTTTTGTACATTCTGAAAGATGATTTTTGTCATTCCTGCGAATGCAGAAATCTCAGAGATTCCGGCACAGCGGCCGGAATGACATAAATCAGCCTAAATATCAGGCCTGATCAAAATAAGGATTTTCACTTCTAAAAAAAGCTGAATTTAAAATATCTCTTGGGGTTTTCCCTGACGTCCTTCATTAAAGCGCTCATTTCTTTCAAAGCAGATTTGAGTTCATCCGTAAGCTCTTCATCTTTCAAAAGACTGCCGGCGAATCCTTCGCCTTTTTCGATTTTTCCAAGTATTCCGTTCAGTTTTTCTGAAACTTTATCGAAATTTTCATAAAGGCTCTTGTCTTCGATCAGCTTGTTTAAGGTTCCTTCAGAACTTTGAAGCCTTTCTGTAAATTTTTTCGCATTTTCAGCAGAAGCCGAAATGTCGGCGTAAACAGTGTCTTCACTCATCAGTTTGCTCACAGTACCTTTTCCACCCTTTAATTTTGCAACAAGTTCTGCAAGCTCCATAGTCACATTATCAAGATTATCATAAATAGAAGGATCATTAATGAACTTGGAAATAGTCCCTTCGCCCTGTTCTATATTGATTAGCACTCCTTCAAGTGTAGTGATGAACTCAGACAGGTTTATGATCGATTTCTGGCCTGTTTCAACCATATCCTGAATTTCTATATGAGATGTTCCTAAAATCGTATCTCCGGCTTCCAGCCCTTCTGAATCTCTTGATCCGATAGTTATTTCTATATATTTATCACCAAGCAACCCAAGGGTAAGGATATCAGCAAGAGAATCTTTTTTCATATAATTAATAGTACTTGAGTTTATTAACATTTCCACTTTAATTTCTCGTTCCTCTGTAAACCGTATAGTCTTCACGGCACCTACCTCTACCCCCGAAAACCAAACAGGTGAACCTTCCCGTAATCCCATAACATCACTAAAATCTGCATATACTTTCACCTTTGGAACAAAAATCTTCTCAATGTTTCCTGCAAACATTACAGCCAAAAATACAATAACCGTCGCGATAGTTATAACAACACCGACCTTCAGTTTCGCCCATCTGATATGTTTTATATAATCGTACATAGCCCTGCTTTGGTTACAGACATTTTTCAGCTACAAAGAGTTCATTAATAAAGTTTCTGAACTCAGGGTCCTCCACACTATTAAGTGCAGCGATATCACCATCAAACGCTATCTTACCATTTCTCAAATACAAAAACCTCTCAGCTATTTTTGTGGCATCGGTTACTTTATGAGTAACAATAATGAATCCGACTCTCCCCGGAGGAATACCCTCCGAAAGATCCTTTATTAAGTTACATATATTATCTGCTGTCAATGGATCAAGACCGGTTGTTGCTTCATCGTACAGCATCATTCGTCTCTTACACTCAGCCATAGATCTTGCTATGGCAACTCTTCTTTGCATTCCACCACTCAGTTCTTCCGGCATAAGATGAATGGCATCTTCAATTTTTAACATTTTCAAGAGTTCCCGTACACGTTCATCGATCTCTTCTTCAGATGAATTTGTGTATTCTCTTAAACAAAATGCAACATTCTCCTTAACATTCATTGAATCAAAAAGTGCCCCTTCCTGGAAGACGATGCTGAATTTCATCCTGTGTTCTCTTAATTGAGATTCTGAAAGTTCAGTAATGTCCTGACCGTCAATTATTATATTCCCCTCATCAGGCCTGATAAGTCCTAGAATTAGCCTAAGGATTGTTGTCTTGCCCTCACCACTGCCTCCAAGTATAGCTATTCTCTCATGAAAATCGGCTTTAAAGGACACCCTGTCCAATACGGTATATCTACCGTATGCAAGTGACACGTTAACAAACTCGATCATACATTCGCTCCAAGGATATAAAGTAAAACCCTTGTTACCAGAAAATCGAATACAATAATCATCGTCATCGAAACCACAACAGAAGTTGTAGTCGACCTGCGTAGTCCGCGGGCTCCCCCCTTTGTCGATAATCCCATATAACAGCTGACACAGGCAATTATGTATCCAAACACAAAAGGTTTTGTTAAACCCGAAAAAATATTTTCAAAATCCATTATGTCCTGTATTTGAGCCCAATAAAACGAGCCGCTCTGGTGGCTGACAAAAGTTGAAATAAAGTATCCACCGAAAAGGGCTACCGCATCCCCTATCACGGTAAGAACAGGAAGCATTAATATTGCACTGATCACTCTGGGAGATACCAGTTTTTTTAAAGGATTAACCCCATGTACTCTAAGGATATCCACCTGGTGGCCAAGCATCATGGACCCGAGTTCAGAAGCCACGCCAGAGCCCACCCTGCCGGCAAAAATGAGGGCTATGGATACAGGCCCCAGTTCCCTGATTATCACCATTCCAACTATCTTCCCGGTATACATTTTCATCCCCATCTCGGATAGCTCCGCTGATATCTGCAACGAGAGTGCCATACCTATGAAAAGAGATACAAGGAAAACAATAAACAGGGAGCCCGTCCCCATATAATCCATCTGCTCAATTATTTCACGAAAATAAAAAGGCCTGCGAAAGCTGCCAAAGGGGGATTTAATGGATAATATGTAAAAGTCCTGTAGCCTGAAAACAAGTTTTTTTATATCCATTATTAACAATTAAATATCTTCCCTGCAATTATACTGGATTTTCACTTTTTTTGTTAATAAAATAAGATCTTAGGTGTGGTCAAACTTAGCAAAAAAATTCAAAGAAACGTTATGAATACCTAAACAGTCCCCTCCCTTCGATCCTATCCCTTAACAGAAGTTGACAACAATCAACTGAACATGTAATATTTTTATTGCAATTAGTTCTTTCTTTAAAAACCATCAAATTTATTTAACAGGGAGGTTTTCATTATGCAATTAAAGTGCGGAAAAAATATCTACAATCACAAAAAAATTCTGACAGGTCTGTTTGCCTTTGTCTTTCTGATAAGCCTGGCTGTTGGACTTCAACCGGCTTATGCAAACGGCGATGTTCAACCTTTAGTTGATACACAGTGGCTGGCAGACAATTTGAACAACAAAGATTTGAAGATTGTTCATGTTGCCAGTTGGGGCGGCAAGAAAGAACATTTTGACATGAAGCATATCCCCGGTTCAGTTTATCTGGGCATTGACCAACTTATGGGTGTAAGTAGAGGTAGCAGCACAACGCCTGACAAAACAAAATTTGAGGCCTTAATGGGTGCCCTTGGAGTTAATAATGATTCACATGTAATCATTCTGGGTGGTAGCGGGACTAATCCTTTTATTGCTGACGCTTTCTGGCTGATGAAATACTTTGGCCACAAGAAAGTAAGTTATCTTGATGGAGGTGTAAAGAAATGGATGAGTGAGGGACGCAAGACTTCGGGAAAACCAACACCCATAAAAAACACGAAATACAGCGCCAGTCCTGATAGTTCAATCTTTGCAACCGCTGATGATTTATTGCAAAACATAAATAATTCAAAAGCCGTCATAGTAGATGTTCGGAGTGCTGATGAGTATACAGGAAAAGACACGTCTGTTGATAATAAAAGGACCGGGCATGTACCGGGAGCCGTTCATATGGAATTTTATTCATCGAACCTGAAGCAGGACGGAACATTTAAATCATTACAGGATTTAGAGACTTCATATGAGGCAAAGGGAGTAACCAAAGACAGGGAAGTTATTATATACTGCCAGAGTGGAGTGAGAGCTGCTCATACTCATTTTGTACTCAAGTATCTCTTGAGTTATCCAAATGTCAAGAATTATGTTGGCTCCTGGCGTGAATGGGGCAACAGCTTGGACCCCGATAAATACCCTGTAGAGAAATAGATACTTTAAATACTTTATTGAAAGAGGTGAAACTATGGCCAAGAAAATAGCTGTTCTTGTCAGAGACAGACAGAGGGAAGCCCTCAGAATGGGAGTTGGACTGATTCTCGCAGATGATGAAATTCATGCGTATATTCTGGACAGAAAGGTCGAAGACACAGATGACAACAATTTAAATGTTGAAACAATGGGGGATATGGACGTTAAGCTGTACACGAATTGCAAAGATAATGAAAATATGGAATTCCTGTCATCCGAAGAGATAGCGCAGAAACTACTCGAATATGATCATATATTACCTTATTAATCATTAAACATAACTTAAAAAAACAGCAGTCCCAAATAAATAAATTAAAGGAGGACAAAAGATGAAGGTCCTGTATCTTTTGAGAAATGAACCTGGAGAAACAGGTAATAAGATTATCGAAGAACACAAGAAATTAAATGAAGTAACAATTATAAATATCAATGAAAACAAAAACTACGACGAAATAGTTGATGCA
>CAYPIT010000079.1:0-11115 GCA_964410825.1 uncultured Nitrospiraceae bacterium | reverse complement strand
ATTATAAACGATGAAACCTTTGAATGGATAAAGGAAATAAGAAGGTCGATCCACCAGTGGCCTGAGCTTGCCTTCAAGGAAGAAAAGACTGCGGAACTGGTAACGAAAAGCCTGAAAAAAATTGGGATTAAATATCAGACGGGTGTAGCGGAAACCGGGGTGGTCGGCAGGCTGATAATAAATGAAAAAGCGCCAACAGTTGCCTTAAGGGCAGATATGGATGCCCTGCCTGTTACAGAAAACACCAGTCTTCCTTTTGCATCACAAAATCCCGGGATAATGCATGCCTGCGGTCACGACGGTCATGTGGCGATGGTACTGGGTGCGGCAGCGGTTCTTAAACAGAATCCGCCGGAGGGGAATGTGGTCTTTATCTTTCAACCGGCCGAAGAAGGTGAGGGGGGGGCAAAGCCGATGATCGAACAGGGGGCTCTCGATAATGTAGATACAATTTTTGGCGGGCATATCGAGAGTCATTACAAGCTTGGTGAAATAGGAATTAAATCCGGTGTTCATACGTCTCACACCGATGCCTTTGATGTAAGAATTACCGGAAAAGGCGGACATGCGGCGAGACCTCATGAGGCTATAGATGCGGTGCTGATAGCAAGCCAGATGGTCATAAATCTTCAGACAATAATTTCCCGTGATATAGACCCGGTTCATCCTTCAGTGTTAACCATCGGTTATGTAAAATCAGGGACAGTGAATAACGCAATTGCAGAGAAGGCGGTTTTAAAGGGCACTATAAGGACTACTGATGAAACGGTCAGAAACCAGATAACCGAAAAAATAAGGAAGATGGCTTCGTCTCTTGCCATACTTAACGATGCAGAAATAAAAGTTATTCTTAAACCCGGTTACCCACCTATAATTAATGATGAAGTTGCCAGCAAATACGCGATTCACGTTGCGGAAAAACTTGTGGGCAAATCAAGAACAGTCGCCATCCCCTATCCGAGTCTTGGTGGTGAGGATTTTTCTTATTATCTTCAGCAGGTACCCGGATGTTTTGTCAGGTTCGGCGCAGCAAAAGAGGGCCATGAAGTGACATTGTCCCACAGTCCGGGTTTTGATTTTGATGAAGAGGTGTTAAGGGTGGGAGCGGCCTATATGTCTGAGATTGTCAGGTATGCTGTAAAAAAACTTAGGCGATGAAGTTCAATCCATGAAGTCATAGTCCGGCTTGACCGGACAATCCAGCAGTCTTTTAAGACACTGGATTCCCCGATCTAGTCGTGGAATGACAGCTTTTATTTAGTGATTGAGTTTCCAATTTGAAAATTTTATAATTATTCGTCAAATCAAATAATTAATTTCTCAATAGTTATCTTGATGTTAGCTATTTTAAAAATTCTTATTATATGCAAGAACTGAAATTTAATAGATCTCCGGCGCCTACAATAGGAGTGGAGATTGAGCTTCAGATACTCGATGCCGAAACACTTGCGCTGAAATCTCTTGCTCATGAAATCCTGGACAAGGTTCCACCTCTTCTGAAGGAGCGGATTAAGCCTGAATTTATCCAGTCGATGGTTGAAATAAATACCGGAATCTGCTCTTCAGTAGCAGAGGTTGAAAAGGACCTGAAAGAAACATATAAAGTTCTGAATGACATCGCAAAAGACCTCAATGCCACCCTTTTTTCAACAAGCATTCACCCATTCTCAAAAGCGTCTGACCAGCATGTGGCTGACCATCCGCGTTACAAAAGAATTATGAGTGAACTGCAGTTTGTCGGAACAAGATTTATCAGCCAGGGCCTTCATGTACATATCGGCGTTGATGATGAAGAAAAAGTGATCAAGATCAATAACAATATGAGAATATATCTGCCGATCCTACTTGCGCTGACTACATCTTCTCCATTTTATGAAGGGATAGATACCGGACTCATGTCATACAGATCCAAACTGTTTGAATCTCTTCCTCTGGCCGGCACACCGGATTCACTTGAGGATTGGGAGGAGTTTAGTTTACTTGTCAAGCTCCTTAAGAAAAGCGGAATCATAGAAACTGTCAAAGATATCTGGTGGGATGTCAGACCACATCCGGAATTTGGCACTATAGAGGTAAGAATATGTGATCTGCCATATTCTTTTCGCGATATTCTTGCTGTTACAGCATTAATTCAGGCCCTTGTTCTGACACTTGCCGATCAGTTCGAGAATCCAGAACCTCATATGCAAATTCTGCGATCCAACAAATGGCAGGCAGCCAGACACGGATTGGAGGGCATGTATGTGGATCCATTTTTTGCCGGGAAATATACCATGAAAGATGCGGCTATAAGTCTTTGCCGGCATGTAAGACCTGCAGCAGAAGATCTCAAATCCACTGACTACATTGACGAAGTTCCGAAGATAACCGAGCGTCATACAGGCGCACACCTGCAGAGAAATTTTTATAATAAAAACGGCAGCAATTTTAAAGAGATGATCAGGACAATGCAGGGGTATTTATTTCAGTGAGAGGAGCTGTTGCAACCGGTCATCCTTTGACAAGCAGAGCAGCCGCAGAAATGTTATCTCTCGACGGTAATGCATTTGATGCGGGTGTCTCGGCTGGATTTGCCTCTGTTGTCACTGAACCCTCTCTCTCAAGCCTTGGCGGAGGCGGTTTCTTTCTGTCACACGAACAAAGAACAAATACAGATACCCTCTTTGATTTCTTCGTTAATACACCGGGATTAGGACAATCAGCCGGCATCAAACCTGAAATTACCCCGATCGGGATCGAGTTTCCCGGGTGTACTCAAATATTTCACACAGGTTATGCGTCTGCCGCAGTACCCGGAATGTTGAAGGGCCTGTTACATGTTCATAAAAAACTGTGTACGCTTCCGCTGGAGACGATCCTGAAACCGGCCATGGCGTATCTTGAAAAAGGTGTTGAAGTTAATGAGCGTCACGCGATATTTCTCAGGCTTCTCACGCCGATAATGACTTCATCCGAATATGGCAGGGAAATATTCATAATAAACGGCAGATATGCCAGACAGCATGACAGGCTGTTTAATCCACAACTTAAAGACTTCTTTCAGAAACTCGCTGATAACAACTGCGATCTCTACTCTGGTCAAATCGCTAAGAGCCTGGTGAAAGAGATGCAGGAGCAAAAAGGCCTGATTACAATGGATGACCTTCATGCATACAAGGTTGTCGAGAGACAGCCTTTACGTATCAGATACAGGGACAGAGAGATTCTTACCAACTCTCCTCCATCACTGGGTGGGATCAAGCTGGCGCTTACACTGTTTCTGCTTGAAAAAATGGATAATTTCGGGTGCCCTCCTTCAGAAAAGTTTTTCATAACCATGGTTGAGACTATGAAAGAGATGTATCATTACCAGCATATAAGAAATGGTGTTCCTATAACATACCCTTTCAGTGACTCGTTAACATCATCGCTTATTGAATCTTTGACAAAAAATTTGTCCGAGACTTTTACGTCAACAAAAGGCACGACCCACATAAGTGTGGTTGACGAAGAGGGCAATGCTGTATCGATGTCAACATCGAACGGCTCAGGGTCTGGATGCTTTATTCCCGGAACAGGCATAATGCTCAATAATATGATGGGAGAGGATGATCTCCACCCCGAAGGTTTTTTTTCAACACCTCCCGATCAGAGAGTTGCGTCGATGATGCTGCCCACAATGATTATGAAAGACGGCAAAGTGGAGTGTGTCATGGGTAGCGGTGGAAGCAAGAGGATCAGGACAGCGATCCTTCAGACTATCATTAACATTATTGATTTTAACTATTCACTTGAGAATGCGGTTGAATCGCCGCGCCTCCACTTCGAAGATGGAGTTGTGCATGTAGAGCCGGATCTGCCGGAGGAGATTACCGATTCTATCAGGAAGAACTATAACGTGCATAAATGGAAAGAAAAGGACATGTATTTTGGCGGGGTACACTGCGTTAGCGGTGAGATGCAGGGCTGGGGTGACAGCAGACGTGGAGGGAGTTTTGTGGCTGTAGGGTAATAAGATTATCTATAAAGTTTTCTTATAATTACATTCTATCTTGACAAATATATTGTCAGCTACTTAGAATAAACAACTTTCTTTAATTTCCAACATTTCCAAATCAGGAGGTACGTATGAAATTAGCTGTATTTGTAAGTGATTACCGACTTTCTGTTGACTCTCTGGATCGATTAAAACCTGAAAAAATGGGGATAATACTCGTTCAGAACGGTGTTTATCATGCTGCAGTCAAGGAAAACGGCAGCTCTTCTCCTCTCCTCGGTTATTCTGCTGACTATTATGCTCTGCAAGATGACCTTGATACCAGGGGGATAGACACCTCGAAGCTTGACGGAAAAGTAAAAGTTATTAACCTTGGCGATGTAGTCGACCTTGTTTTCAGCGATTACGAGAAAACAGCTTGGTTATAGGAGGATATGAATAATGGGTAAATTAACGATTGGTTGTTTTGCTTCTCTTGTAGGTTCGTTGAACCTTGATTTTGCTGTGAAACTGGCTGGCGCTGCACTGGATAAAGGACACAAGGTTGACATGTGGGTTTCCGGGAACGCAACGATGCTGTCATTAGGCGGCCAGCGTTCTTTCAAGGATTATTCATCCCTTGAAAAACCTTTGAAAGAATTGATGGAAAAAGGTCTTACTGTTACAGCCTGTGAGGCCTGCGCAGAAGCGAGAGGCTACAACAAAGACAACACTATGGAAGGCTTCAAAAGACATAGCATGGACTGGTACCTTGCAAGCACATTCGATGCTGACAGGGTTCTTCATATAGGAGGTGAATAAGAATGGCAACTACCAAATTAGGATTCATAGTACAGAGACCCCCTTACAAAAGTGAAAATCCAAAACTTGCCCTTACTCATGCGATCGCATCACAGAGCGTTGAAGTTTACCTCGAAGACGGTGATCTTGTAACAGCTGATATCGCTTTTATAGGTGACGGAGTTCTCAATTGCCTGAAGGATCAAAAGGCTATGGACACTTATGAACTTTCAAGCACAGAGACTCATATCAAGATGTCACTTCTGCTGGACCTGAATGTGCTTGTTTGCAAGGAGGACCTTGACAGGTTTGGCTTAACCAAAGAAGATATCGTCCTTGATGCTGAAGAATTCGGCGCGGACGTTACAACACAGGTTGTTCCGTATGAGAAAATAACCGAAATGATGGAAGAAATGAAACATCTTCTTTTCTTCTAAATTCATTAATTACAGGAGGAAACAATGTCTGATTTAAAGTCTCAAGAACCAACTCAGGAACTGGATGTTCTGGGAAGGGTGTGTCCTTATCCCCTCGTTCTCACAAAGAAGACGATGGAAAAGGCACCGGCTGGCACGCTTCTAAAAGTCCTTTGTGATGCCCCGGCATCTGCTGAAGACACGATTCCCAAATATTGTGAAAAGCAGGGATTTGATATGGAACTGAACAAGATTGAGGACAAGGGTTACTGGGAAATTTTTATCAAGAAGAACTGAGAGGTTATCTGGTTTTCAG
Organism: uncultured Nitrospiraceae bacterium; assembly: GCA_964410825.1. Taxonomy (GTDB): domain Bacteria; phylum Nitrospirota; class Thermodesulfovibrionia; order UBA6902; family UBA6902; genus CAZVHL01. The sequence goes on along the minus strand of CAYPIT010000079.1, from coordinate 5,627 downwards.
ATAAAAAAAGCGTTCCGGAATTCCGGAACGCTTCTTCCGTTTTTTCAGCGAATTACATCTCTGTAACTGTGATAGCTTCCTGCGGGCAGGACTCAACACAGGTTAAGCAGTTGGCACATTCTTCAGCCTGGTAAGGATCAGATTTTCCTTCTGCTAACTGGAAAACTTCGGATGGGCAAAGATTAACACATTCCTCACAGCCATCGCATTTTTCTGTATCAACCTGGACATCAATCACTTTAGATTCCTCCTTTTCATGAAATACAAAAGACATAAAATTATAACGCAACCATATGTGCATAATCAATAATCATGTCATTTTTAATTTTTATTCCATGATAAGCAACAATGTTTGTCATTCTGGATTTATTTCAGAATCTTGTAATTTGCATATTCTAAAAGGACTAGATTCCGGGTCATTCATCCTTCGCAGTGCTACGAAGAACGGAAGCCCGGAATGATATGAGTTTTTGCTGAAGCTCATCATTCCTTGTTTTTCCCAAAAATGTAAGATAATTCACCTAAGCAGTCACGTTCTATACTATTACAGATTATTTAATATTAATCCGATAAAAGTACGTGTAACTGGAAATAACATAATAGTTATATATATGGCGACATAGGGAAAAAAGAAGACATGAAATTAATTCATAAATTGTTTCTGGGGTATTTTGTAATAATTGCCTTGACCTGGGCTGTTGGATATCTCGCACTTAGTCATAGTAAAAATGCATTACAAAAGGCAATTGGAGAAAATACCGTAATGTTTGCTGAAGAAACTTTAGACAAGATTGATAGAACCATTTATAACAGAATTGAAGAAATGCAAGCTTTTGCTAAAGATACGGTGTTACAAAGGCTTATTTTACAATCAAATCAAGAGGTTGATGTTATAGAAAATCCACAAGCATATATTGATGAAAAAGATAAAGAGTGGAGGGCTGTACCAAAAGAAACAATTACACCATTTATGCATAAGTTGATTGATAATGAATTATCCGAGGAATTAAGAGAGAAAATAGAGTTTTATGAAGAAAAATATGATTATAGAATTTATGGAGAGATTTTTATAACAAATAAATATGGTGCAAATGCTGCACAGACAGGGAAAACAAATATCTATTATCAGGCAGATGAAGAATGGTGGCAAGCAGCAAAGAGAGATGGTTTATACGTTAGAGATGTAGCCTATGATGAAAGCGCAGATGTTTATTCTATAGATATTGGAGTAAGAGTTAATGATGAGAAAGGTAATTTCTTAGGTGTTATTAAAGCTGTTTTAAATATTAGAGAAACAATCAATATTTTAAAGGAACTCGATGCTGAGGAAAAAATAAATCATGAATGGCATACAGCTAATGAACATAAGTCTCATGAGTTAATGCACTTTGAGTTAATAAATAAAAATGGAATGTTGATTGTCTCTACAAAAAAAACAGGACATAAGGTTTTTGAATATATTGATGAAGATATGTTTTTAAGAATTAAAGATGAGACGGGTATCAATTATTTTATACAGCCTGGAGATAGGCCAGGAGAAAGGGAAGAATTAGTTTCTCATGCTCACTCTCAAGGATACAAGGAGTTTAAGAGTTTGGGCTGGATTTTGCTGTCTGAGTATAAGACAAAAGAAATTTTTGCTCCGGTTACTGAATTAAGGGGCTTAATATTAATTGTTTGCATGACTATAACATCTCTTGGACTGCTATTAAGTTTTATTATCTCTATTACCATCACAAAATCCATTAAGAAACTTCATGATGCTACAAACAAAATCGGCAAAGGAGAGCTGAACACTGAAATTGATATTGATTCAAGAGATGAAATCGGTCAACTGGCAATGTCATTTAAGAAGATGACGAATGATTTAAAGGCGACTACTGTTAAACGTGATGAATTGATTAAAGAGATTCAAATGCGGGAGCAATCAGATAAAATGCACCGTGATAGTGAGGAACGTTTCCGCTCTGTAGCAGAAAGTGCAAACGATGCCATCATTTACATAGATAGTCATGGTGAAATCATTTTCTGGAATAAGGCGTCTGAAACAATTTTCGATTATTCAGCTGATGAAATAGTCGGCAAGTCGGTTACTCTTATCATCCCCGAGAGACTTCGCAAAGCTCACGAAAAAGGCATTGAGCGAGTACGAAATAAAGGGGAATCAAACGTTATAGGGGATACCGTTGAATTAATCGGACTTAAAAAAGACGGAAGCGAGTTTCCTTTAGAAATGTCTCTTTCTACGTGGGAAACAGACAATGGAACCTACTTTACCGCAATAATCAGGGACATTACCGACCGTAAGGAAAGCGAAAATATTATAAAGAACCAGGTCAGTCATCTTTCTACTCTACGCTCAATTGATAAGGCAATCATAGCCAGCCTTGACCTCGATGTAACTCTTGATGTTCTTCTTACACATGTTAAATCTGAGCTTAAGATAGATGCTGCTTCAGTTCTTCTTTTCAACCAGGACACACAAATGCTGGAATATAGAGCAAGTACAGGCTTTCAAACAAATGCACTTAAGCATACACGACTAAAAATGGGTGAAAGCTATGCTGGACGTGCAGCAATAGAACGCAATATCATAAATATCCCCAATCTTAATGAAGATTCCACTGGTTTTGAACGCTCTCCACTGTTTTCTAATGAAGGCTTTATCTCTTATTTTGCCATTCCTCTCATAGCTAAAGGTGAAGTATTAGGGGTTATTGAAATATTTCATCGCAGTCAACTGGATGTAGAGCCTGAATGGGTAGAATTTATTGAGTCTATTGCAACCCAGGGGGCACTTGCTTTAGACAACTCTTTCTTATTTAACAGACTTCAGAGTTCAAATGTTGGGCTCGCCCTGGCATATGACAGGACATTAGAGGGTTGGTCACGTGCCCTTGACATGAGGGACAAGGAGACAGAGGGGCATTCCCAAAGGGTTACTGAGCTGACCGTTCGTATAGCTCAGGAATTCAAGATAAAAGGAGAAGAACTGCAGGATATAAGGAGGGGGGCACTTCTGCATGACATAGGCAAGATGGGCATTCCTGATAGTATCCTGCTGAAACCAGGGAAGCTTACTGAGGAAGAGTGGACAATTATGAAACTTCATCCCATTTATGCCCGTGACTTGCTATATCCGATAGAATTTTTACGACCAGCTATTGATATACCATTTTCTCATCATGAGAAATGGGATGGTACAGGATATCCAGTGGGAATAAAGGGAGAGAATATACCGCTTTCCGCAAGGATATTTGCAGTGGTTGATGTATGGGATGCCTTACGTTCAGACCGGCCTTACAGACCTGCATGGTCAAGGGAAAAGGTGATAGAACATATTCGTTCCCTTGTAGGTACGCATTTTGATGCCGGAGTAATTGAAATATTTCTTTCTCTGGTCATGCAGGAAGAAGAGTTAGAAGTAGTAGTGTAAAACGTCAACTATTTTTCCCGCTCCTAACGACACCACCCCCTAAACCCTGATCTCAGTACGAGTCGATTCTGACAAGTCGGGGAATGAATGATGTGTGTGACTGGATTGTGACACAGCCTTCAAACCGGAGGAAGACAACAATATGACGATGTTTGTCATCGAGGCATGCAAAAAAATTGGGTGAACTCCTGTCATATAATCCATTGACTTTTCTATTTAATGTTCTATAATGCTTGTAAAAGTATATAGGGGTGGTATTTCCTGCAGGGGGGTGAATTAAACAGTACGCATATGTAGCATTCTATATACTCCCTGCCTGATTTTATTTATCATATATCAATATTATTTTTATAAACGTAAACCTTACGCATCCGGGATTCTGATGAAGAAGTCTGACACTCAAAAAAACACTAAGGGGAGGGGTAATTAAATGTTTGAATTTTTAGGAAGACTGGCAGATAAAAGCGACTTTATGCCGCATGGCTACTGCTTTATCTGGGACAAGAAACTGCTGTGGATGCATGTCGGCTCGGATATTTTAACAGGGCTTGCATACTATCTTATTACAGGATTGCTGCTCTATTTCATATTCAAAAGACGCGATATCCCCTTTAACTGGATATTTATATTATTTGGAGCCTTTATCTTTCTCTGCGGCACCACGCATTTCATGACCGCATGGACTGTTTATGTCCCCTCTTATTATGAAGAAGGTGCTATCAAAGCAGTTAATGCTCTTGTCTCAGCGGCAACTGCGATCATTCTGATACCGTTAATGCCCAAATTACTTGTTTTACCAAGTCTTCAGAAAACACAGGAGCAGCTGAAAGAAGAATCAAAGATGAGAAAAGTCATGATGGACAATTTGCCCTGCATAGCCCTCATTCTGAAGAAAAATACACGTGAAATTGTCGCTTCTAACAAAATCGCAAGGGATGTTGGTGCTATTCCCGGCAAAACATGCTTTGAAACATGTGCTAAGGACGAAATGCCCTGTTCTTTTTGTAAAGCTCCTGTGCTCTGGGAAACAGACAAACCACAGCACATAGAAGTAAAACATAAGGGCACATATTATGAGGGAATTTGGGTTCCATATTCAGACGACCTGTATGTGCATTACATTTTTGACATAAGCGACCGCAAGAAGGCAGAGAAAGAACTAAATGTCCGCAATAAAGAGCTGGAAAAGCTGAACAGGGCATTTGTGGGCAGGGAGCTTAAGATGGCGGAGTTGAAGAAGGAGATGGAGGAGCTTAAGAAGAGAGTTAATAGTTAAAGGAGAAAGGCATAAGGCAGCAAAAATCAAAAATTAAATATCAAAGATCAAAATTAATGAGGAATATTCAAGGATCAATAATGCAGGATCAGGATTTATAAATGTTTAAAAATATATCGATCAAAGTCCAGCTCTTAACAGGGCTTATAGTCCTTATTATGGTTTTCTCGGTCCTTCTGCTCTTCAGTATAAACCGGATGCGGGTATTGTCCGATCTAACTGGTTTGATGTACAGGCATCCGTTTGCTGTCAGCAAAGCTGTACTGAGAGCGGATGCCAATATAATAAAGATACACCGTACGATGAAGGATGTTGCTCTTTCGCTGAATGAAGAAGATATCAGAAAAAACGCTGCAATCGTCAGCCTTCTTGAGGTTAAGGTCTACAAGGATTTTGAGATCATAGCTGAGCGTTTTCTCGGTGAGAAAGAGATGTATAAGAGCCCGCTGCAGAGCTTTAAGGACTGGAAGCTGATCCGTAATGAAGTCATTTCCCTGATGTATGCGGGGCAACAGCAGAAGGCTGCCGCCATAACCAGGGGCAAGGGCGCACGGCATGTTGAAAAACTTGAGAAGAGCATGAATAACCTCATTGATTTTGCCCGGAACAAGGCATTAAGTTTTCATGAGAATGCTGAACGCACAAGAGATGATTCGTTAATGCGTATGTTGTCGATTCTTGTATTGGCATTGGCAGGAGGGATAATTTTTTCATTAGTACTGACCCGCACTATTATGAGGCCTCTCTATTCATTAAGGAATGCGGCAGTTAAAGTGGGCCAGGGTGATCTTGAGACAGAGATAGAGACCGGGCCGATGAATGAGGTTGGTCAGCTTGCCCGGGCTTTTAATGAAATGAGGCTGAAACTTAGAGAATCCTATAGCGGTCTTGAAGATAAAGCCAGAGAGACGACAG
>CAYPIT010000078.1:0-11153 GCA_964410825.1 uncultured Nitrospiraceae bacterium | reverse complement strand
AACAGCTGCAATTTGGCGAAGAAGCCAGAAGATCAATATTGAATGGCATCACGATATTGAGTGATGCAGTAAAAGCGACATTAGGACCAAAGGGGAGAAATGCACTCCTGGATAAAAAATTTGGAGCTCCAACCATTACAAAGGATGGAGTCACAGTAGCAAAAGAGATAGAGATCAGTGAACCATACGAAAATATGGGCGCTCAGCTTCTCAGGGAAGTTGCCAGCAAAACATCTGACGAAGCTGGTGACGGCACCACAACAGCCACAGTGCTTGCATACTCAATCTACAAAGAAGGAATGAAGCATGTTGTAGCAGGCGCAAATCCAATGGAAGTCAAGAGGGGAATCGAACAAGCTGTGGAAGCTGTTGTTGAAGAACTTAAAAAAGCCAGCAAACCTGTCCAGGAGAAAAAAGAGATCGCCCAGGTAGGAACTATATCTGCCAATAATGATTCGACGATCGGTGATCTCATCTCAGAAGCAATGGATAAGGTCGGAAAAGACGGCGTAATTACAGTGGAAGAAGCAAAAAGCATGCAGACAACTCTTGACGTAGTTGAAGGAATGCAGTTTGACCGAGGTTACATATCACCTTATTTTGTAACTGATGCAGAGAGAATGGAATGTTCTCTTGATGACGCGTTAATCCTCATAAACGAGAAAAAGATTAGCTCAATGAAAGACCTGCTTCCGATTCTCGAGCAGACAGCAAAGATGGGCAAGCCGCTCATGATTATCGCTGAAGAAGTTGACGGCGAAGCACTCGCCACACTGGTTGTAAACAAGCTTCGCGGAACACTTCAGATATGTAGTGTCAAGGCCCCTGGATTTGGTGACAGAAGAAAATCGATGCTCGAGGATATCGCTATATTAACAGGCGGAACGATGATATCTGAGGATATCGGCATCAAGCTTGAGAACATAACCATAAATGATCTTGGGAAGGCAAAGAAGATCACAGTAGATAAAGAGAACACAACAATCGTTGAAGGCGCGGGCGACCAAGACAAAATTCAGGGCCGTGTCAAACAGATCAAGGCTCAAATAGAAGAGACCTCATCCGATTATGACAGGGAAAAGCTTCAGGAGCGTCTCGCCAAGATCGTCGGTGGAGTAGCAGTTATTAATGTTGGCGCTGCAACCGAAATAGAAATGAAAGAGAAAAAAGCGAGGGTTGAGGATGCGTTGCACGCGACAAGAGCTGCGGTTGAGGAAGGAATTGTAGCCGGTGGAGGTGTAGCTCTGCTAAGGTCCATACCTGCGCTTGATAAGCTCAAACTTGCTGATCAGGATCAGCAGATCGGTGTAGAGATTATTAAAAGAGCTCTTGAAGAGCCAATAAGGCAAATTGTTGTAAACGCCGGATTGGAAGGCGCGGTAATTGTAGAGAATGTCAGGAAAAATAAAGATGCCAATTACGGTTTTGATGCAAGTGCAGAAGAGTTCGTTGACATGATAAAAACCGGTATTATTGATCCTACTAAGGTGACAAGGCATGCACTGCAGAATGCAGCATCCGTTTCATCTCTTATGCTTACAACCAGCGTAATGATAACAGATCAACCGGAAGAAACCAAAGATATGCCGGCAATGCCTCCAGGCGGTATGGGCGGTATGGGTGGTATGGGCGGTATGTACTAAGATACTCCTAACAGGAACATTTCAAAAGGGTGAGGTCTATTCCTCACCCTTTTTTTCTGCCCACGGACAAGAGCCATATAAGCAAGTCTTTGCTTGTATAATAAATCCTTTTGTAATATACTTTTTTATATATTAATTTAACGCAGCATTGGATATATATTAGTTAATGAGGATACGGCTTATGAAAAACATCTATTTTATAGAAACAAAATCACCTGGCTCCCATATCTTCAGTTTTACTTCCCTCCCGAGATTAGGGTCCATTCTTTTAGGCACAATATTTAAGGACAAGGGCTATAATGCCAGAGTATTCATTGAGGATATAGCTCCTCTTGAATGGAGCTTGCTGGATGATGCTGATATGGTCTGCATATCTTCAATTACATCTACTGCAAACAGGGGATTTCAGATAGCAGAGAAATTTAAAAAACGCGGAATCCCTGTTGCGATGGGTGGCCCGCACTCCACTTTCCTGCCGGAAGAAAGCCTGGACTATGCTGATTATGTTATAAGGGGAGAAGGAGAAGAGACACTTTTAGAGCTTGTCGAACACATCGAAAATAACTGGCCATTAGATTCAATTAAAGGGCTGTCTTACAAAAATAGCAACAATGAGATCGTTCACAACCCTCATCGGGACCTTATTGAAGACCTTAATGAATCTCCGATTCCTGACTTTAATCTGGTTTATAAGTGGGAAAGGGCTAAAGTTGTACCTGTAGCAACGTCAAGGGGCTGTCCCTTTGCCTGTAAATTTTGTTCGGTAATTCATATGTTTGGAAGAAAATACAGGTTCAAGTCAATTGCCAGAATCATTGAAGAAATAAGGGTTTCGGCCCCCCAAAAAGGTCATGTTTTTTTTATAGACGATAATTTCGCGGCAAACAAAAAACGGACCAAGGAACTGTTAAGGGCGATTATCGAAAGCAATATAAAATTTGAGTGGAGCGCTCAGGTGCGCACAGATGTTGCGAAAGATCCGGAACTGCTGCAACTTATGGAAAAAGCCGGATGTTTCGCAGTCTATATTGGCTTTGAATCCATTAATCCAAAGACATTGTCTCTCTACAATAAAGGCCAGGCGCTTGAAGACATTGAGCATTCAATCAGGCTTGTAAAAAACCACAACATAAACATCCACGGAATGTTTGTGCTCGGCTCTGATACAGACGATATCCTGACTATACGCAATACAGCGAAATTTGCGAAGAACCTTGATATAGATTCTATACAGTTCATGATACTCACTCCCCTTCCCGGCACTCCGGTATTTAAAGAGCTCAAGAGAGCAAATCGCCTTATACACACTGACTGGAGCAAGTACGATGCTCATCATGCTGTATTTGAACCCAAACAGATGACCGCCTTTGAACTTCATGTTGAAACACTTAAATCAATGGCCAGGTTTTACTCCTGGTCAACTATACTCCGTAATTTGTGGAAGTTTGATTTCTTTTACGCAATCGTTGGCATATATGGCAAAAGATCTGTTAAAAAAGCCCTGGCTGGTGCCAAGAATTATAAAGACAGTCTGAAAGATCTGATCACTGCTGAATTCGACAGCAGGACAGATAAACTCAGACAGTTCTTCCAGCAAAAAAAGGGTGAATCAAAAAGTATTATCTTGAACACCCTATCACTTGAAAATAATGAATCAAGGTTTTTTTCCACTTTCCTCAGCAAGCTCGATAAAAGGCTCGTAATTAACATGGATAATCTCAACATTAATAAAAACACTCTCACTATTACACCTCTGGTGGAACATTTAAAAGACAGGCATCAGAAAAGCAAGCAGCAGTTAGCAGAATTCTATGAAAAACATAAAGAAGCGATGAGTTCTATTAAAATAATTAATATGGAATCTATTTCCCTATATAAAAGCTGCGTTAATATCGGCCTTCTTTTAAATGTAAAAGCGAAGAAAATCCGAAAAGCCTATGAACAGGCCCTCAAGAGCATCGGGGGTACCGCTTTTGAATGTAACCTTGTATTGGTAATGGTTGGACAGTAATCATCTTTTTTTACTTTGTGCCTTCGCTCCTCTGTGCCTCTGAACCTTTTTTTAGTTACTTTGTTCCTCTGTGCCTAAGGGATTTTTATTAAGCTTCGAATAATATTCCATATCAAGGAGACGTCTTTTTATGTCAGTACCCGAGGAATACCCGCCGATAGAGCCGTCTGACTCTATTACCCTGTGGCATGGAAGAACTATCGGAACAGGATTTTTTGAAAGTGCCTGACCTACCGCTCTGACCGCCAATGCGTTTCCTGACCTCCCGGCAACCCATTTATATGATCTTGTCTCTCCAAACGGTATCTCCTTTAGCACAGACCATATCTTCCTTTCAAATTCAGTCCCTGTAAGAAATTTAATCTTCTGACTGAAAGCACTGTCCGATCCACTAAAATACATGGAAAGTTCTCCGATGAATCTATCGGAAGCAACACCTTTTTTAAAAGATATTCCTATAGGCTTTCTAAGAGAAATTCCTGAAAGAAATTTTCCCATATATATTAGAAAAAGCGTGCCGATCGGACTTTTATAGATATCATAAAACTGAAAGGATTTATTCTGAGAACGGTTCATGAGGACTGAATTCTTCTGGTCTCGATTACACCGTTAATCTGCAACATTTTTTTAAGCATACTATCCATCTGTCGCTTATCACGCATCTCAAGGATAAAATTAAAAAGGGCCTGTTTGTCATGGGTTGCCGAAGCGTCAATATGGTTTATATTGATATTATTAGTAGACAGAACCGCACTCAGCTCGGCAAGAAGCCCTCGTTTGTCAATCGTAAGCACCTGGACTTTGACTGGATAGGTAGACTCCCCGTCACCAGACCATTCCACTTCAACGAGGCGGTCCATATCAATCGTATGTGTATCAAGCATAGGGCAATTCACTGTATGAATAGAAATCCCCCTGCCTCTGGTAACGAAACCGGTAACCTGCTCACCGGGAAGCGGATAACAGCATTTCGAACGATGAAACATTATATTATCAACACCTTTTATTGATATTCCCTTGCCATTTTCAGACCTCTTTGTTTCTTTTACAATGGGGGGTTTCCCCTTATCCGTCTTCTCTGACTCAGGCAGGAGTTTGTTGATCAGCTTGTGAACAGAAAGCCGCCCATAACCAATTGCCACATAAAGATCTTCGTGCGTTTTTATTCTGTACGGTTTGGCGATCTCAAGAATTTCGTCTGATTTAGCCAGTGATGAACTTAATTTATTCTTTTTCAGCGCCTTTTCTAAAAGCTCCTCACCAAGTGCCAAACCTTTTTTCCTCTCCTCGACTTTTAACCACTGTTTTATCCTGGCCTTTGCACGCTGTGTCTTAACAAATTTTAACCAGTCCCTGCTCGGCACATGACCATGTGAAGTTATTATCTCTACAGTGTCACCGTTTTGGAGCTTGTACCGCAACGGAACAATCCTTCTGTTTACCTTTGCTCCAGTACATTGATGACCAACTTCTGTATGAATACTGTAAGCAAAATCAACAGGAGAAGCATCCTGAGGAAGTTCAAAGATATCGCCTTCCGGAGTAAAAACAAAAACCACCCCTGGCATAATATTGCCTTTTACTGCTTCAAGGAATTCCTTTGCATCAGACATATCCTTTTGAGATTTCACAAATTCTCTCAGCCACAGAAAATACTTCTCATCGACTTTGTCGGCATGCTCCCCTTCCTTGTATTTCCAGTGAGCCGCAATTCCCTCTTCAGCAATTCTGTCCATTTCATCAGTTCTTATCTGGAACTCGACTCTCTCTCCCTTGGGGCCGATGACCGTCGTATGAAGTGCCTGGTATAAGTTCGATTTTGGCGACCCGATAAAATCCTTGAACCTGCCGGGCACAGGAGTCCATAGAGAATGGATAAGTCCTAAAGTTGCATAGCAATTAGCCTGTGTATCAGCGATTATTCTTAATGCGATCACATCATATACAAGTTCAAAAGGTATCTTCTGCTTCTGCATCTTCTGATAAATACCATACAAATGTTTTACTCTGCCGAAAACACGAGCCACAATGGATGCCGCTTTCAAATGGGCATCAACGATCTTTATGACTTCATGTAAATATCCCTCCTGTTCTTCTCTCTTCTTGGCAACTTTATTTACAAGCTCACTGTAGATGTCCGGCATGAGAAATTTAAAGCTGAGGTCTTCAAATGCCGCTTTCAGCCATCCGATACCTAACCTGTTTGCCAGAGGTGCATAAATCTCTCCGGTCTCAAGGGCTATCACCTCCCTTTTAGCAGTAGACAAATGCTCCAGTGTACGCATATTGTGAAGTCTGTCAGCGAATTTAATCAGGATCACCCTCATATCTTCTGCCATCGCAAGAAACATCTTCCTGAAGTTTTCTGCCTGAGCATCCGCACTTGTTCTGAACTGCATTTTGCTCAGATTTGTAAGGCTCTCAACAAGAAAAGCTATGTCCTCACCAAAAAGAGCCCTGATATCTTCCACTGTTGTGTCTGTATCTTCAATAGTGTCATGCAAAAGGCCGGCAGCGATCGAATTGGTATCCATACGCATATTGCAGAGAATTCCTGCAACAGACAGGGGATGCTCAATATACGGATTCCCCCCTTTTCTCTTCTGCTTATAATGGACTTCGTTAGAATATGCATAAGCCCGGCGCAACAGGTCTGCATTCGCCTCTGGATTATAGGAGAAAACCCTGTCTATCAAGGCATCAACCGTGTTTATGTCTCTCAGTATGACCATATTTTTATTATACAAAAAACATTATACGTTATTTATTATTTGTTATCATATTCAATATCCTGTCGATTTATTGTGTTTATGAGGTATTCAGCATGTTGGGGGACAGTCTGCTATAAATAACAATTATGACAATGATTTCGACAGCAGTGACATAATTATGAGCTTGGCCGGACAGCCTTTAAATTAAATTGCAGATTTTTCATGCCGTTCCACTCATTTATGCCGGGCTTGAAGACAATATCGATGGATGAGGATTCTTCAATTTGACCTAACTGATTCCCCAGATTGAAACCGATCGTATCCATATTAATGCTTTCCTGTTTCAATTGCATTTTGAGATGATTGTTGCCGACAATACGATGATTAACAATTTGTATGTCTTTTGAGCCAAACACAGGGGACTTATTTGCCTCGCCATACGGTTCAAGAAGACTCAACTCTCTTATCAGGTCAAAGTTAATATCAGAAAATTTGACTGAAGCATCAATTTCCAGCAAAGGGATCATATCTTCCGGGTTTAGCTTCTTACTTACGATAGCGTTTATCTTCTGCTTAAAGGCAGATAAATTTTCTTCCACCAGTTTGAGACCGGCTGCCTGCCGGTGGCCTCCATAATTAAGAAGATCTTCGGAGCATTCTGATATAGCTTCATAAAGGTGCAGAGGAGGAATGCTTCTGGCAGATCCCTTTGCAACAGAATCCTTGACAGAAAAAAGAAAGACCGGCCTGTAGAACATATCAACAAGTCTTGAAGCAACAATACCGATAACCCCGGGATGCCAGTCACCGGATGAAAGTACAATAGAACTCTCAAGCTGGTTCGGGTTTATCATGTCGAGTGCTGACTGCAATACTTCCCGTTCAATCCTCTGTCTTTTCCTGTTATGCTCATCAAGGAGCAAAGCAATTCCCTTTGCCTTTGCTTCGTTTTCTGTTAAAAAAAGCTCAACAACCTCACCTGCATCATCAAGCCTGCCCGCTGCATTAATTCTCGGGATAAGAGTATAAGAGAGTGTTCCGGGCTTCATCTCCCTGCCCACGCCCGACACCTCCTTGATCGCCATTATTCCTGTTCTGCATGGTTCGCTGGTAATAGCCTTAAGTCCATGGGTCACAAATATTCTGTTTTCATCCACGAGAGGTACAGAGTCAGCTACTGTTCCCAATGCAACCAGATCCAGACATTCCTCCAATAACATATCCTGAATACATTCATTCTGTATAAGCGCCTGGACAAGTTTAAATGCAACACCAACTCCAGCCAACTGTCTGAAAGGATATTGTGAATCCGCTCTGTGCGGATTTATTATCGCGCTTGCATCCGGCAACTTTTCAGGTGGTTCGTGATGGTCAGTTATAATGACATCCATACCAATGGAAGTAGCTTCCAGCACTTCTTTCCCTGAACTGATGCCGCAATCTGCTGTAATGATAAGCCCTGCCCCGGATTGTTTTGCATTATGTATTCCCTTTTTGCTGAGACCATATCCCTCAGTCATCCTGTTAGGGATATGATAAGAGATCTTCAGCCCCATTTTCTTAAAGGCAGAAACCAGTAACGCGGTGGCAGTTATCCCGTCAGCATCATAATCACCATGAATAAATACCGTCTCATTCCTGTCAACCGCCATTTTTATCCTATGAATCGCCGTTGCCATATCAGGCATCAGAAAAGGATCACGAATATTCGAAAGAGAAGGATCAAGAAATTCCTTTATCAAATCTGCATTATTCATCCCTCTGTTCACAAGCACCTGTGCTAGCACCCTTGATACAGATGTCTGTTGCGAAAGATATTTAAGAAACTCGGGATTGGTTTTACTAACAAGCCAGTTACGGTTCATACGGTATGGTTAAGATTATTAGTTATTTGCTGATTATTTTCTACTGAGGGCCTTTTCATGTCCCATCAGCAGTACAATAGGACTTGCAACAAACATCGAAGAATATGTACCAATAGCTATTCCAAGCATTATCGCAAATGCAAAATCATGAATCACTTCACCGCCCAGAACATAAAGGGCAAAAGCAGCAAAAAATGTTGTAAGTGATGTAATAATAGTTCGGGAAAGAACTTCATTAAGACTCATATTGACAATTTCTATTGCAGATTTCCTCCCCTTGAATTTCAGGTTCTCCCTGATCCTGTCAAATACAACAACCGTGTCAGTAAGGGAATAACCGGCTATCATGAGAAGAGCGCTCACAAGAATGAGGTTTATTTCTTTATCCATAAGGAAAAACACACTGAGCACAGCAAGGACATCATGAAAAGTCGCTACAGTAGCACCGACACTGAACCTGAACTGAAATCGCATTGTTATATAGATAAGAATTCCGATGATCGCCGCCAAGATCGCCCACATCGCATCCTTCCTGAGCCTCGCCCCTACTTTTGGCCCGATTTCAGTTGTTGAATCAACAACAATATTAGTCTCGGAAAATTCCTGCAAAAGAACAGATATTATCTTCCTGGGAAGATTTCCGAGTGTATTATCTTTCTTCTTGATACGGATAAGAATTTTGTTTTCGGTCGGAAGATCCTGCAGGTCAAAATCAGCGATACCGCCGCCTTTCAGCACTTCACGAATATCCTGCAGGGGGATAGTTTGGTTAAATTTTAACTGCACAGCAGTCCCACCGGCAAAGTCAATACCGAGATTTGCCGTCCCTCTGGAAATCTGGATAATCGCCATAAAACCGATAAGTATCAATATACCAGAAATGGTTAGAGCAAGGTTTCGCTTTCCCATAAAATCGATTTTTGTCTTTCTTATAATCTCGATCATATACTAAGCCGCTTTATTTCCCATCTGGTCGTTATGAAATCAAAAACTGTTTTAGTACCGATAAGCGCCGTGAAGAGATTAATAAAAACACCCCACCCAAGTGTTACAGCAAAGCCTTTTATCGGGCCGGTTCCAAACTGGAACAACACTACCGCAGTAATAAGCGTCGTTACATGAGAATCAAATATGGTCCAGAATGCCTTGTCATAGCCAGAATCAATAGAAGCCCTGGGGGTCTTCCCAACCCTGATTTCTTCACGTATCCTTTCGAACATAAGGACATTACTGTCGACAGCCATGCCGACTGCAAGAATAATCCCTGCTATACCGGGAAGTGTCAATGTTGCTCCGAATGCGGACAGGACACCGATAAGATATATAATGTTCAACACGAGTGCAAAATCCGCTATCAGGCCAGACATTTTATAATAGATAATCATAAAGACAATAACTAAAACAGCGCCTATAAGACCGGCCTTTATTCCGGCATCAATCGAATCTCTTCCAAGCGAAGGGCCTACTGTCACATTCTGAAGCATTTTAAGAGGGGCAGGAAGGGATCCTGAACGTAATACAATAGCAAGGTCCTTGGCCTCCTGCATTGTAAATGAGCCCGTGATCTGTGCATTGCCACCGGCAATTCTCTCTCGAATATTTGGTGCAGAATATACATTATTATCAAGAATGATTGCGAGCCTCTTATTGATATTATTATTAGTGATCTGTTCAAAAAGCTTTGCACCTGTTTGATTGAAAGATATCCCCACATATGGTTCGTTAAATCTCTGATCAATATTAACCCGGGCCTCGGTGAGAAATTCTCCTGTCATAAGTCCCTGCTTTTTTACAAGGTATACCAGTTTTGTTTCTATTCCGGTTTCTTTATCACGAACTTTCCCAAACATTATCTCATCACCGTCAGGTATCTGATCAGCATACTGACTGATAATTTCATCCTCCTGGTTCGAAGGAACAGAACCGGGAAGCTGAGCCGCAACCTGTGATTCATCATCAAGTAGCTTGAATTCCAGGATCGCTGTTTTACCAACTAAATCTATCGCTCTCTGGGCATCTTTCACTCCCGGCAGTTGTATTACCAGCTCATATTTTGCCTGTCTGTGTATCGTTGGTTCAGCAACACCGAACTGGTCAACCCTGTTTCTGATCGTCTCAAGTGCCTGCTCTATCGCAAAGTCCTTAATACGGTCAGTCTCTCTTTCATCTAATCCGTAAATGAGCTTTCCGTCAGCACGGGAATGCTCAACAATATTAGGGAATTCATTTGTAACAGCTCTGATCACATCATCACTATCTGGCGATATAATTATGTCCCCGTTCTGAATCTCTGCTGACACACCCTCAATCTTCTTTTCCTTAAAAATATTTATGAGACTTGAGACTATCCTCTCTTTGGTAACGTCAACAGCCTTTTCACCATCCACCTCATATACAAGGTGCACTCCGCCCTGCAGGTCGAGGCCAAGAACCATACCGTATTTTTGCAGCCATTCAGGCGAGGATGAATGCAGTTGAGTTGATGGAATGAAAAAAATTAATGATAAAATGGTAGCTGTAGCGATTAACGTTATACGCCAGAAGAACTGCTTTTTCACTTAAAGACTTTACTCCTAATTTCTTAGATTCGCAATATGATTTCGGTTAATCTTTATTTTTACATCATTGTTTATGCCAATTTTAAGAGTAACCGTATCACCATCTATATCTTCCACAAAACCGTATATGCCGCCGTTAGTCATAACCTTATCGCCTTTTTTAATTTCTTGCAGCATCTGCTTATGTTCTTTTGCTTTTTTTGATTGAGGCCTGATAAGCAGAAAATAAAATATGACAAAGATCAGAATCAAAGGCATAAATGATGTAATCATCGACCCTGCACCCTGCTGGCCATCACCACCTCCCGGCGGCGGGGCCATGGCATGTACCCTGTCAGCAAGCCCAGCAAAGAAAATGAATACAA
>CAYPIT010000077.1:0-11207 GCA_964410825.1 uncultured Nitrospiraceae bacterium | reverse complement strand
AATAATTATTCACAGTCGCCCTCGATACAGAAGTAACTTCCGCTACAAAAGTATTTCCTTTTTACCTCGCAGTAGCCACAATTACAACCATTCCTTGACTTTGGGGCACTGCTCTTTCCTCTTGCGCAGAACAATGCTTCTCCTTCAATCCCGGGATAACTCAGGCATGGTCCACAATATTTCAGGCAGATATTGACATTATCCTGATTATCATCAACTTTTGGCATTTCATATCTCCTTTTGTGTTATTGCAAGAAGTGACCCGGCACTTTCATCAAGCAGGAAAATCAGTTTCCCTTTCTCAGGCCTGACAATTGATGCAGGGAGCTGACTGTTGTTATCTTCGATTACCTCTTTAATTACACCTGCTTTATTGATACCGGATGCTAAAAAAATTATGTTTCTTGAATTGTTAATCACCGGGAAGGTCAGTGTTATACGATCTTTTCTTGATTCATCTTCCGGAGAAACAGCGATTACCAGACAGGAAGATTCTTTTAGGGAAGGTGTATCAGGGAAAAGAGATGCTGTATGGCCGTCATCACCAATACCAAGAAGTATGAGGTCAAACTCTGGCATGGAACAAGATTCTTTTCTAAAAAAAGCGGTAAGCGTATGTTCGTATTTCGAAGCCGAATCATGGGCTGAAGCATCTGAAGTTATAATAGGATGAATATTTTTTGAAGGAATATTAACATGGAGTAAAAGCAGTTCGTTGATCATACGGAAATTATTCTCTTTGCTTTCGTATGGTACAAAACGTTCATCAACCATAAAGACATCTGTTTTATTCCAGGGCAATGTATGTTTCTCAGCCAGTTTCTGGTATAAATTGATCGGGGTTTTCCCTCCTGATAATGCTACAGTAAACCCCCCTCGTTCTTT
This sequence comes from uncultured Nitrospiraceae bacterium, assembly GCA_964410825.1. Lineage (GTDB taxonomy): Bacteria > Nitrospirota > Thermodesulfovibrionia > UBA6902 > UBA6902 > CAZVHL01. The sequence goes on along the minus strand of CAYPIT010000077.1, from coordinate 10,322 downwards.
AACCGCATTTTCAGCTGTCTCTGTCCACTTATTGACAGCATAATCGGACATTTTGGAGATCTCTTCAAAAATGAGAATTTCTTTGTCGCTGCGGGCCATAGTAATCGTTACAATATCCTCCACTCTCGCCCATCGCTTCGCGTAAGATCATCCGCTTTATCAGGTCCCCATGATCCTGCAGTATAGTTTGGCAATTCCGGGGCGGGTGTGTTTTCCCATCGCTCTATAATGGGATCAACTATAGACCACATCGCCTCAACTCCGTCCTGACGGGCGAAGAGGGTTTGATCACCTTTCATGCAGTCAAGCAGCAGGCGTTCATATGGCAAAGGAAAATGGACATCACCCTGCAGATCTCTTTCATAATTGAATTCCATGTTTACAGGATAAAGCTGGTTACCGACACCCGGGTGCTTGACTCCCAGATGTAAAACAATAGACTCGTGAGGCTGAACACCAAGAACTAATACGTTTGGTTCCCTGATATCACATGTAGAACTGAACAACCTCAAAGGCGGCTGCTTAAAGTGTATGCTGATTTCTGTAATACGCTTATGCAATCTTTTCCCTGTCCGCAGATAAAATGGCACACCTGCCCATCGCCAGTTATCGATGTAAAATTTGCCTGCAAAAAAGGTTGGTGTGATAGAATCAGGAGGTATATCTTTTTCTTCCCGGTAGGATGGAACCTTAAGACTGTTCATCTCTCCATCGCTGTATTGCCCCCGTACAGTAAATCTGTCTATATAATCTTCATCCATGACCCGCACTGTGCGGTATACTTTTGTTTTTTCATTGCGAATAAGATCAGCCTCAAATCCGATCGGGGGTTCCATCGCAACCAGAGCAAGAAGCTGCATCATATGGTTTTGCACTATGTCTCTGATGACACCTGCCTTATCATAAAACAATGCACGGTTTTCGATACCTAATGATTCGGCTACTGTTATCTGAATGTGATCAATATAACGCCGGTTCCAAAGAGGTTCAAAAATACTGTTGGCAAAGCGAAAGAAAAGAATGTTCTGGACGGTTTCCTTTCCAAGGTAATGGTCGATACGATAAATCTGATTTTCATCAAAGGAACCTGCCACAAGCATATTCAGCTCAATTGCGGAATCTTTATCTCTGCCAAAGGGCTTTTCTATGATTACCCGATTGTCGTACACACCTTTACATAATTTACAGGCTGACAGCTGTTTGAAGATCTCCGGAAGAAACTGGGGCGGTACTGCAAGATAATAGATAATTTTTCTTGATCCTTTTCCTGTGATTTTTATGTTTTCCTCAAGATGCCTGGATAGTTTTTCGTAACTTTCACGGTCATCAAATTGCCCGGATATATAATGAATATGCCTTATGAACTTTTCCCAGCATTCCCCTTCTGCGGGTTTATCACTAAATTCTGTGATCGATTGTCTCACAAACTCACGGTACTCTTCATCAGATTTCTCACCTGAGGCTAAACCGATAATCGAAAAATCGTCCGGAAGATTCTGGTCTTCGCAGAGGTGGTAGAGTGTTGGCAAGAGCTTTCTTTTACTCAAGTCACCGGTGCCTCCAAAAATTACCATTGTAAAAGGTTCGATATTTATTTTTTCGGGGGTTACTTCGCAGAACTGCGAAGATGTGTAATCAGAAAAATCTGATTTGCCGGATGGCATACAAACTCCTTTGCTATCGATTATTTCGGTGATTTTTTCGTTGCGTGCCCACCAAATTCGTTTCTGAGTGCTGCTATTACCTTGTCGCTGAAAGACTCTTCCTGTCTCGATCGAAAACGTTCCAATAAAGACAAGGTTATTATGGGAGCGGGCACGTCTTCTTTAATCGCTTCAGCAACTGTCCATCGTCCTTCTCCCGAATCTTGCACATAGCCACGAATCAAATCAAGACGGGGGTCTTTTTCAAAGGCGCTCTCAGCAAGTTCCAGAAGCCATGAGCGGACTACGCTGCCCTGATTCCATAGATGAGCAATTTTCTTAAGGTCAAGGTTAAAATCTTTGCTGGCCTGCAGGATTTCGAAACCTTCTGCATATCCCTGTAACAAAGCATACTCAATTCCATTATGAACCATTTTCACGAAATGTCCTGAACCGTGAGGTCCAACATGGGCATAACCGTTTTCGGGCGCCAGACTTCTGAGAACTGGCTCAACCGCATCAAAAACAGATTTCTCTCCTCCAATCATCATGCAATAGCCTATTTTTAATCCCCAGATTCCTCCGCTTGTTCCTACATCCAGGAACGCTATCTTTTTTTCTTCAAGTTTGCGGGCTCGACGTATCGAGTCCCTGAAATTGGAGTTTCCTCCATCAATCAGAATGTCCCCGTCTTCAAGTAACCGGGAAAGTTTGTCTATAGTCTCTTCTGTCGCTTTTCCTGCAGGAACCATAACCCAAATAATACGGGGACTCTGTAACTTACTGCGCATGTCATCAAGCGACTCTGCTTTGACAGCACCTTTATCTTCCGCTTTTTTTACAGTTTCCGCTGTCCGGGCATATGCAATTATTTCATGCCCGTTATTTAGCAAACGCTGAACCATATTCATGCCCATTTTTCCAAGCCCGACAAACCCTATTCTCATTTTCCTGACCTCATAGCTCTTATGTGATAATTTCCCTGTAGCCCTCTACAGCGACAACCTGTAATTACAGTCTGTGTATATAGTGTTGCTTAAATAAGCTGTCATTCCCCGACCTGATCGGGGAATCCAGTGTTTTAGATTATTATGGATTCCCGTTTTCACAAGAAAAAGTCTGGATTGTCCGGTCAAGCCGGACAATGAAAAAAACTGACTTTATACACAGATACTAATTAAGCTTGCCAGATACCTTTTGTCTTGTCAATGATTTATGAAGTAATGACAAAAACTGACTTTATAAACGGACACTAATTAGCATATTAATATTGTAGCAGTTGATTAATAATTGTGTTAAAATGTTGCATAAATTGTATAAGAGGGAGGATTTATTTGGGAAAGACCATTGCGGTCAGTTTCGAAGAAAGTAATATAAAAGTTGTCCGGGGCACTTTTAAAGTTGACGATTTCTCTATAGATTCAACCGAAATTGTTGAATACTATGAATTTGATGATTACCTGAGAAGAGAAGAAGCTTCGGATATTATTGTAACCTACGATTTCAAAGAAGCATACCACGGCGTATTATCCGTTCCTGTCCTGAAACCCCGGCTTCAACACAAAATTATAGAATCGGAATTGAGAAAAATTACGAAACTTCCGGAAGTGTCTTTTGTATACGAGCCGATTGGCGAAACCGTTGTTGAAAACAGGAAAGTGCAAGATGTTTTCTATTTTGCGGTAAATAATGAAGTCATTCAGGATGTTGCCGGCAAGTTTTATGGTTTCAATAAAGTGGTCAGGGCTGTTTATCCATCTGTGTTTTCTGCTGCATCCTTAATTGAATCCCGGTCCTCGGATGAGGCGAATATGGGGGTTATCAGCACCGGTCAGGAAAAGATAGTGTTCTTTACAAGACAAAGCACTGTTTATTTTTTCAGAAACTATGAATCGCTTGATGCCTCTCTTACCGATTTTGATATGCAAAATATAAACATGACAATAAGTTACTGTTTCCAGAATATGAAAATAAATCCAACTTCTGTTGTGCTTTTGGGGAATTTATCTGAATCGGTCAATGTCAGTACAATGCCTACTACACCTCTGGCATCGCTATACAAAAGTAACAGGATTCATTGCAAGGGGGAGACATTTAACGAGTTTTTCCTTTCCATAGCATCTTTTTTTGCACCAAAGTCATCCAATATCCTGAGCAAGGAATTCAAGATAATTAATGTATTGAAGAGTTACATGGCCTATGCGTCAAAGGTTTTTATTGCGGTCTCAATTCTGTGTATGGGCATTTTGCTTTATGAGGTGACAGATGTGCTTGACAAGAGGGATCAGCTGAAAGCTGTCTTGTCCGGTCGCTCTGATTTTGATAAAACGTATTCTGAATATATTGGAAAAGAGGATGATCTGAGAGATTTAATGCCTGTAATAAATTTTCTAAATGAACCGTCACCTGATTTGCATGGTTTTTTTATCGACCTTGCTGAGATCGACATTAATTACTTGAAGTTCAGTTCGATTGAGGCAAGGACAGATGACGGTAATACCTTTTCCTTTTCTATTCATGGAGTGAGTTCCGCTGATTCATATTCTTCATTAAACGATTCATTCAGTGAATTTATCAGTCAGCTAAAAAGCATTAAAGATGTGGAAGTAAATAATAAAGTGATGAATTTGACAAATAAATCCTTCAGGGTTGACATGATTGTCAAAAAAGCAGGATGACATTTTACAATTATCTAAAAAAAAGCTTCCCGTTTTATATTAGTAGCGGCATTATTTTATGTATCGCACTGTTTTCACTAATAGCCATACACCGTTATAATGCCCATTTGATGCAGATGCTTTCTGATATGGACAACATACGCGCAGGTAAAAGTAATGTAAGGAAACAGATAGATGAAATAAATACAGCAAAAACTTACCTGAAGCAGAAATTTAACATTGATGTAACGAATATTGATCCGGACACATATGTTTTCAATACCCTTGATGCAATAAAGTCAAATCTCCGGAGTGCAGTTATAACTGTTTCAGATTTTGAAACAGCAGACGGTAAAAGAAAACTTCCTGTATCGATTGTTGCGCATGTGGATAGTTACAAAATGGTATTGCAGCATCTGAAGTATATAGAATCTTTCAGAATACCTGACTTCAGCATAAGAGAGATCACGATCGGTCAGGAAGCAGGAAAAGTCTTACTGCATATTCAGGGATTTATTGTTATGCCTTCATCAGGTTCTGCGAATATGGAAAGATTATATGGATAGGAAAACAGAAATATTTATTGTTTTGCCTTTTGTTTTAATTATAATATTTATTGTGGCAGCATACCAGATTCCTTTGAAAGGTGCTCTTTCCGGATTTGAGATAGAGATGCTGGTATTTACTCCATCTGATCTAAAGGTCAGAGTAAAACAGATAACTCATAAAATCAGGGATTTGGAAGGGTATTTTGATTTTGAAAGCGCAGTTGCTGACGGTGGTACTGAAGATGAGGATGATTTAGTAAAAGAAAATGGCTATAATGATACGGGTCTGTCGTTAATTGTAATTAGCGGCAGAAGGAAAATGGCGGTTATGAACGGCAAATTGGTTAAAGAGGGTGACAGCATTAACGGCATGAAGATTGCCAGGATAGAAAAAGAAAGGATTTTATTAAAAAACAAATCTTCACAATGGATATATCTGAAAGAGGCGCAATGAGAAAAATATTTATAGCATTGGTTGTTTTCTCCTTTATATCCTGTTTAGGTACTCAACAGGTGAAAAGGGATAATGATATTAAAATTGATGATAATTCCGACATTATTTATGAAACCATTGCTGCAGGAAGGAAGGATGGCAGTGTCAAGGCAGAGGCTCCTCAACCGGCGGTTCCTGAATTTGTGCCTGTTAAAGAGAAAAGTTTGCCTCTTACAACAAAGTCTGTTTCGATATCTGCCAGGGGTATTCCTCTTAGAGATGTCTTATACACAATCGCCGAAACAGCGAATCTGAATCTTGTCATGGAGAACGGTGTTAATCCTGATCTCCCGATCACAATGACTTTTGAAGATGTTTTTATTGAAGATGCGTTAAATATTATTTTTAATTCAGTCGACTATTTTTACGCGATTAAAGATAACATTCTGATAGTTAAGGCGATGGAAACGAGAATATTTGAGCTTGGCCAGCCCAATGTGATACAGGAATATAAAATAAATGTTGGAGGCGATATACTCAGCGGTATATCTTCTGAAGGCGCTGAGAGTACACTAAGTGGAGATGTGTCCCTGAGTTCGGCATCTGATAAGCCTTCCTTTGATTTCTGGGAAGCTATTGAAAGTTCATTAAGATCGATCCTACAGACAGAAACTGTTGTAGCCGGATCAGAACCACAGGCCGATTTTACTATAAACAGAATGACCGGTACAGTGATGGTTACTGCGTCGAAAAAAAATATAGAAAAGGTGCGGGAATACATACTTGATTTGAAAAAAGTGCTGAACAGGCAGGTCATTATTGAAGCCCGGATTGTGGAGGTCCAACTGTCAAAAGGCCTGAAATATGGAATTAACTGGACTGAAGTAGGGAAATGGTTTGGAGTCGGCACTACTACTATGGGAACGAATTTATTTGCTGAAGTAGTCGGCGTTTCTGACCCAGGCTTTCAATTTAACATCACTGAAAATGATAATCTGAGTCTCGTTTTAAAGGCCCTGGAAGAGCAGGGTAATGTCAAGACACTTTCAAACCCGAGAGTAAATATCATGAATGGTCAAACAGCGGTGCTGAGTGTAGGAAGAAACACAACATTTGTTTCAAGAGTTGAGTCTACTACAGAAACATCAGGTTCAACCCCTGTGACCACTTTTACAGTTGATACGAACAGCATACTATCGGGTCTTATGTTTGGACTGGTTCCATATATTAACAGTGACGGAGAAATAACTATGACCATAACACCCATAATCACCGATCTTGTGAGCCTTGATGCACAACTGATCGGGAGTGGAGGGAATTCAGTTGAGATAAAGCTTCCCACTGTAGACCTGAAGGAAATGAGCACCACGGTCAAGGTTCTCAATGGTCAGCTGGTAATAATAGGCGGTCTTATAGATAAGGATGAGAACCTGAATGAAGACAAGGTTCCCATACTCGGAGATATCCCGGTTTTAGGAGCAGCTTTTCGAAGAGTAGAGAGAACTCAAACCAATAAAGAGCTTGTAATTATGTTAATTCCAAGAATTGTTAGTTAATGCGGAGATCCGGAAGATTTTTTCAGTTTTATTAAATGAGATTAGGCGAAGTTCTCATAGGAAAAGGTCTATTAACTGAAGACAGGCTCCAACTTGGCCTTTCAAATCAAAAGATAACCGGTGACTTTATAGGTCAGGTACTTGTAAAACTCGGTTTTGTTTCTTCCCTGGAAATTGCAAAGACCCTTGCAGAGCAGGCCGGGATGCCGTTTGTTGATCTGTCGGAATTTCCGATATCTGAGGAAGCTATCCGCCTTGTTCCCAAAGACATTGCTGAAAAGGCCGGGTTTATCCCATTGCGGGTCGATAACGGCAATATTGAAATAGGGATTACCAATACTTCCAATATACACGCTATCGATACCGCAACAAAGATGACAGGAAAGCAGCCGAAGGCCTTTCTGATCGATTTTGTGGGGTTTCATGAAATACTGGAACGGTCCTATTTCTTCCTCGAAAATCCCATTCAGGAGCGGATTAATGAAGCCATTAATGAGATAAAATCGTCTGCTTCACTGCCTGCGACAACTATAGCAAACCTGTCCGAAAATCTTATTATGGAGGGCATCAGAAGGAAGGCCACGGATGTTCATATCAGCCCCGCTTCTGACACGGTTAATATATTTTACAGGGTTGACGGTGTCCTGCAATACGGGTTTTGCATTCAAAAAAGTGCCCATAACGGAATAGTATCAAGAATAAAAGTGCAGGCGATGCTTGATATTTCAGAACAGCGACTGCCTCAGGACGGGTCTTTTTCGATGTCATTTCTCAATACAAAATATGAAATGCGTGTTTCAACAACTCCAACGATTTATGGTGAAAACGTAGTCATCAGAATTCTTGCCGGCACAGGTCAGTTGTTGAATATTGAGACTCTCGGTTTTGACTCTGAAAATACAAAGCGGCTGCGTGTACTTTTTCAGAAGCCGCATGGCATTGTACTGATTACCGGCCCAACAGGCAGTGGTAAAACAACAACCCTGTATGCTGCCCTGAGAGAGATAAACCTGATCGAGCGGAATGTCCTGACAGTAGAGGACCCGGTCGAGTATAAACTTAACTTTGTTAAACAGACGTCTGTAAATTTAAAGACAGGTTATGATTTTGCCCGCGCAGGAAAGACATTCATGAGACAGGATCCGGATGTTATGCTTCTTGGTGAAATCAGGGATGAGGAAACATCCAGGATCGCTGTAAGAGCATCTATTACCGGGCATCTTGTCCTTTCCACCCTGCATACTAATGATGCTGTTACATCTATACCACGACTACTCGATTTTAATATCGATAAGTTTTTGCTCTCCTCTTCACTCCTTGCTGTTATTGCCCAAAGGCTTATAAGGAAACTATGTACTGAATGCAGAGAGGAATATTCAGTGTCTGAAGATGAGCTTGATTCATTCCGGATACTTGGAGACAGTGAAGCACATGGAGATGAGTTTAAAATAGAAAAAGCCTTCAGAGCCAAAGGCTGCAGCGCATGTAATAACACCGGTTATACAGGAAGGACGGTTGTCGGGGAAATCATGGTTGTGAACGACGAAATCAAGGAGCTTGTTGTTCAGGGAGCTCCTCTCTCTAAACTCAGGGATGCTGCCCTTAGAAACGGCATGGTGCCATTGAAAATATCTGCCATAAGAAAAGTCAAAGATAATATTACGAGTATCAAAGAAATGATAAGGGTCATTGGTTAATGCCTTTTTTTGCTTACAAGGCGATAGACGACACCGGCACGGTTGTCAAGGGATTTATTGAGGAAAGTAATATTGAAGTAGCGTATAGCAGTATCACCTCATCAGGCCTCCATATATTAAAAGTACGAAATTCCAGCAGGTTTCTCGATCTTTATCTCCAAAAGCTGAGATCATGGGGTATAAAAAACAAGGATGTTATCGAATTTGCCAGTAATCTCTCGGTCATGTTAAGGGCCGGACTGCCGCTCACTACTTCAATATCAGACATAATTGAAACAATGGACAATAAACGATTCAGGTCAAAACTGCTGGACATCAAACGATCAATAGAGCTTGGGTCCGGATTTTCTATTGCCCTGTCTCAACATAAGGATGTCTTTCCTGAGATTTTTGTGAATCTTATCGCTGTTGGTGAAGAGACTGGACGGCTGGACGAAAGTCTGTCGGATGTTGCGATACATCTGCAACGAATGGAAGATCTCAGAAACGCAATAATCCGGGCGCTTATGTATCCTGTTTTTGCCCTGTTAGGTACATTCGGAGCCCTGCTTTTCTGGCTTATTTATGTACTGCCTCAAATGAGCCAGCTCTTTGAATCGATGGACATTGAGTTGCCTGCGTTGACGCAGTTTCTTATAGTGACAAGTGACTATAGCCAATCCAACTGGTATCTGTTTTTCATCGTACCAGTTGTGACATATGCGGTTATAAAAATGCTTTCCCAGATCGAGCGGACAAGATATTATGTGGATGCCGTCAAGTTGAAGATACCTGTCATCAAGCTTATATTGCATAACATGCTCCTTGCATTGTTTTCTGAACAGTTAAGGATACTCGTTGCTGCCGGAATAACGATCGACAGGGCATTTGACATTATGATAAAGGTCATCAATCATGCTGTGTTCAAAAGGGCCCTCATTCAAACAAGAGAGACTATACTGCTCGGAAGCAAGATAAGCGAGGCATTAAAGGAGCATAAAACGCTGTTTCCCAACCTTGTGATCCGAATGATATCGATAGGAGAATCAACAGGAAACCTTAATGAACAGCTTAACTACCTGTCAGAATATTTTCTTAAAAAACTGGACGATATCTCAGAAAAATTGGGGAAATTAATAGAGCCGATAATAATTGTTGTAATTGGTTCCATTTTTGTGATTATAATATTAGGACTGTTATCACCAATATATGACCTTGTTGCGGGGATAAGTAATAAATAATGGATTTTCTGAATTTCTTTGGTCTTAAAGAGGACCCTTTTAAATTAACCCCTGATCCTGCATATTATTATCCTTCTGCCAGTCATAATGAAGGCCTCCTCCTGATGGACTACGCAATAGACCAGAAAGAGGGTTTTCTTCTTATTATCGGTGATCCCGGAACCGGCAAGACAACATTGCTCAAGGTATTCCTTCAAAAATGGAAAGAACAGGCTGAGATAGCGATGATCCTTACTCCGAGGCTATCTCCGGAGGAATTTCTGATTGCGGTTACAGAGGATCTCAAGATCGATCCTGAAAACAGGAGCAAAAGTGAGATTATCAGGGTATTGAGAGATTTTGTGACCCGGAGATCGGAAGAGGATAAAAGGGTTATCATAATTGTTGATGAAGCTCAGAATCTGCCTTCTGATACTCTGGAGGAGCTGAGACTGCTTTCTAACCTTGAGTCGGACAAGGACAAACTCTTGCAGATAATTCTTATCGGTCAGCCCGAACTTGAGGCCAAACTGAAGTCAGACCGCCTGAGGCAGCTCAATCAAAGGATAACAACACGCGTAAACCTGAA
>CAYPIT010000076.1:0-11303 GCA_964410825.1 uncultured Nitrospiraceae bacterium | reverse complement strand
TGTGGTGGGGAGTGCCGAAAAAATCCAGTATTAACGGTAACAAATAGATTCCGCGGTCAAGTCATAGATGACAGACTATTCACCTGAGGGAATCTCATTGGGCTAATGCAGTCAATGTACTATTAAGAGTTTTAGTATCCTCGACATTGAGAAGTTTAAGATTTCTGTTTATTCTCTTAACCAGTCCGGAAAGAACTGTTTTCGGTCCAATCTCTATAAAGGTATCAATACCCATATTAATCATTAACTGAACAGAATCTTCCCATAACAACGGGTTATTAAGTTGACGCACAAGAGCGGCTTTAATGTCCTCAGGTTTATTCAGCATTGCAGCGTCTGCATTGTTAATAACAGGAATTTCAGCAGGCTTAAGATTAATACCATCAAGGACTTCAGAAAGCTGGTTTGAAGCGACCTCCATTAATTTACAGTGAGATGGGACAGAAACCGCAAGAGGAATAGCCCGTTTGGCGCCGGCAACACCAGCAGATTTAATCGTCTCCTCAACAGCTGCCCTTTCTCCGGCGATAACTGTCTGTCCGGGGCAGTTATAATTCGCTGGAGCAACATATCCTGAACTGATCGAATTACATAATTGGATTATCTCATCTCTGTTGAGACCGATTATAGCAGCCATAAGTCCCTGCCCCTCAGGCACAGCTTCCTGCATGAACTGTCCTCTTTTTTCGGTCAGTTTTACTGCATCCAGAAACTCGATTACACCAGAGGCGGTAATAGCTGAGTATTCTCCAAGACTATGGCCCGCATTATATTGAGGAACAATCCCATTTGAAGAGAGCACTTTAAATGCAGCGAAACTGGCAGTCAGAATATTCGGCTGGGTCCTGTGGGTTTTATTGAGTTCTTCCTCTGGCCCGCTAAAGCTCAGACCTGAAACGTCATAACCGAGAACATCTGACGCTTCTTTATATATATTCCTTACTTCTTCGAAATTTTCATAAAGGTCTTTCCCCATCCCAACGTATTGGGACCCCTGGCCAGGAAATAAGAAAGCGATTTTCATCGAATGATTCTCTATATGCCTTTTGCTTCCCTGACTTTTTTGGTGAGCATCGGCACTATTTTAAAAATGTCACCAACTATTCCGAGTGAGGCCACATTGAAAATAGGGGCTTCAGGGTTTTTATTAATCGCGATTATGATATCAGAAGATTGCATTCCTACGAGATGCTGAACCGCTCCTGATATGCCGCATGCAATGTATACCCGGGGATTGACAGTTTTACCGGTCTGGCCAACCTGATGTCTGTAAGGTATCCAGCCTTCATCTACCGCTGCCCTGGAAGCCCCTACTACACCGCTTAGCGACTCTGCAAGCTCTTCAAGCATCTTAACACCCTTCTCTCCACCTATACCGCGTCCGCCCGACACAATCACATCAGCTTCGTGCAGGTTAACACTGATCTCTGACACTTCTTTTACAAATTCCAATACTTCTGTTCTTGAATTAAGGTTGTCAGACTTAACATTTATCACCTCACCGGTTCTGTCTGGGGCATATTTATCCCTTTTCATTACTCGCGGCCTGACCGTTGCCATTTGAGGCCTGTAATCAGGGCACAGGATGGATGCCATTATATTGCCACCAAATGCCGGTCTTATTTGCAAAAGATTGCCGGTTTTTTTATCAATTTCAAGAGATGTGCAGTCAGCGGTCAGTCCTGTTCGAATCCTTGCAGCTACACGGGGTATGAATGACCTTCCAATCGGAGTTGCACCTGCAAGGACGATAGCCGGTTTATGTTCATTAATAATATTTGAAAGAACGAATGCGTACGAATCATCATTAAATTTATCCAGTGCCGGTCCACTGCAGTGAAATACTCTGTCAGCTCCCCACTTTATAAGTTCAGTTGCTTCTTTTGCAGTTGCTCCAATTAATACAGCTGAAAGACCTGTATTAAGTTTGTCCGCAAGTCTCCTCCCGGCGCCCAGGAGTTCATAAGAAACAGAAGCAACTTTGCCCTCCCGTTGCTCAGCAAAAATAAACACATCCTTATAGTCTTCAATCTTCTGTCTTTGTTCTGTACTTTGACCTTCCGGTTCTGTCTCAATTATCGCACCCTCAGGGCATACAGATAAACAGTTCATGCAGGAATTGCAATATTCGTTTATATATGCCATCTCATTTTTTATTACGATCGCATCAAAAGGACATGATTCAAGACAGGTTTCACATCCTGTGCATTTATCGAGTTTCACAACTATAGGCATTTAATCTTTTTTAACTCCTCGATTAAATTATCTACCTGTTCTTCAGGTTCACCTTCGATCATTCTCCGTTCAGTTCTTGCCTCCGGAGCAAATATATTTCTTACCTGAGTAGGAGACCCTTTCAGCCCAAGGCTGCTTTCATCCGCTTCGATATCAGACATACCCATCTTTTTAACTACAGCTTTCTTCGCTGTTATCTTCCCCTTTAAGGACGGCATTCTCGGCTGGTTCAGTTCTTTTACAACGGTCAGCAAAACCGGCAACGAAGATTCAACAACATCATATCCTTCGTCCATCAGCCTCTGAACCCTGATGCTATCATTTGTAACCTGTTCGATTTTCCTCACATACGCGATATGCGGTATATCGAGAAACTCCGCTGTTTCAGGTCCCACCTGGGCAGTATCACCATCTATTGCCTGCTTGCCACAGAAAATTATGTCAGCACCGAGCTTATCGATTGCCCTTGCAAGAGTATAAGATGTTGCCCATGTGTCTGAACCGGCAAATGCCCTGTCCGACAGAAGAACCGCTTCATCGGCGCCTATCGCGACCGCTTCCCTGAGAGCACTTTCAGCCTGGGGCGGCCCCATACTCAAAACAGTTACCCTGCCTCCAAGTTGTTCTCTTATCTGAATCCCGGCCTCGAGAGCATGAAGGTCAAAAGGATTAATAATGCTTGGGACACCTTCTCTCATAAGCGTATTAGTCTCGGGGTTAATCCTGATTTCAGCAGTATCCGGCACCTGCTTTAAGCAAACAATTATGTTCACTTTAATTATCCTCCTGGAAGATCATGAAAATTCTAATGATTAAACGATGGATATTATACGATATTGTATTCCGATAGGTAAAGAAGAACGAGGATTAAGAAGATCTCTTTTTTGCTGTCTCTTTAATCAATGCCTGGCCTATGACATTTCTCTGAATCTGGTTTGTGCCTTCATAAATCTGCAAAATCTTGGCATCACGCATCATTTTTTCAACAGGGTATTCTCGCATATATCCTGATCCCCCCATAACCTGTACCGCGTCGATCGTAACATTCATAGCGATGTCAGTAGCAAAAAGCTTTGCCATTGCGGATTCCTTGGATATATCTTTTGAGTTGCTGTCAACAAATTTGGCCACTGAATATACCAGCGAGCGTGCCGCCTCGATCTGGGTTGCCATATTTGCAAGCATATGCTGTACTGCCTGGATACTGATTATAGGCTGTCCAAACTGTTTCCGCTCCTTTGCGAACTCTGCAGCAGCCTCAAACGCACCTTGCGCAACACCTACACCCTGTGCACCAACGCCGGTCCTTGATTTATCAAGGGTCTTCATTGCTACTATAAATCCTATGCCCTGCTTTCCGATAATGTTTTCCTTCGGAATCCTGCAATTTTCAAAAATCAGCTCTCTCGTTGATGATGATCTGATTCCAAGTTTATTTTCTTTTTTGCCGAATGAAAAACCGGGTGTTCCTTTTTCAACTACGAACGCTGAAGCTCCACGGGCACCTTTATTCCTGTTTGTTATCGCAATTATTGTATAAATCTCTGCTTCCCCCCCATTCGTGATCCACTGTTTGGTACCGTTTAATACATATTCATTACCATCAAGCCGTGCAGTAGTCTGCACACCGGCTGCGTCACTGCCGGCACTGGCTTCGGTCAAAGCAAAAGCAACAAGTCTTTTCCCGGACGCTATGTCAGGAAGATATTTTCTCTTCTGTTCATCAGAACTGTATAGCAATATAGGATACGTACCAAGCGCATTTGCGGCATACGATGTAGATACACCAAGGCATACCCTGCTCAATTCCTCAACAGCAAGGGTAAATTCAAACCCCCCCAGACCCATTCCACCGTACTCTTCGGGAATATTGATGCCGAAAAAATCCGATTGGGCCAGTGTTTTCATAATTTCCCACGGGAACTCTTCCTTTTCGTCGAGTTCAGCCCTGACAGGCATAACCTTATCATTGGCAATCTGCCTTGCAAGGTCTTTTATCATCAACTGTTCTTCATCGAAAAAATAATCCATAAAAAACCCCCTGAAAATAACGAATTAAAATTGAAGAAAATATTATTTAATAATATCCCCATTCCACAATTTTGATCTTTGATTTATCATATTTATTATTAGTTGATTACCACTTTATCAACGCCGATGCCCAGGTTAATCCGCTGCCAAAAGCCTCCAGCAGGACATAATCGTTCTTTTTTATTCTTCCCTGTCGTACAACTTCGTCAAGAGCAAGTGGAATTGAAGCACTTGAAGTATTGCCGTATTTTTCAAGGTTTACAGCAACTTTGCTCATCGGAAGCTTTAACCTTTTGGCAGTCGCGCTGATTATTCTGAGATTGGCCTGATGGGGAATCAACATCGCAAGTTGAGACGGCTTAACAGCATTTGCCTTTAATGTGTCAATAACAAGTTTTTCGAGAGTCCTGACCGCAACCTTGAATGTTTCGTTGCCCTTCATTTTAATATAATGCATTCTGTCTTTTACTGTCTTTGAAGATGGGGGATTCTTTGACCCGCCTCCTGGTAAACTGATATAGTCCCACATGTTGCCGTCAGAGTAAAGATGGGTTGAAAGTATACCTCTCTTTTCCCTTGTTGGTTCAAGCACAGTAGCGCCTGCACCATCGCCGAATAATACACAGGTAGTCCGGTCTTTCCAGTCCAGAAAAGGCGTAAGCAGTTCACCGCCAACAAGAAGTACTTTCCGGAAAGTACCGCTTTTAATAAAATTGTCAGCAACGGACAGACCGTACAGGAAACCACTGCAGGCTGCATTGAGATCAAAAGCCCCTGCTTTGTCTGCCCCGAGTTTTTTCTGTAGAATAGACGCTGTAGAAGGCATAGGCATATCACCACTCATAGTCGCGACAATGATAAGATCAATATCACGGGGACTGATTTCTGCTGCTCTCAGTGCCCTCTTTGATGCTTCGTAACATAAGTCTGAAGCAGCCTCAATATCTGATGCGATTCTCCTTTCCTTGATGCCGGTACGTTCGGTAATCCAGTTATCTGACGTATCGACTTTTTTCTCAATATCAAAATTATTAAGAACCTTTTTGGGGACGTAAGAACCCGTGCCAGAAATCTTACTTCTCAACGGCAATGGTCTCTCTCCCTGTCAGTCCCTGATTAATTTCACGTGAAATCAATTCAAGTACGCCTTTGCCCTGAAAAGCGCCAGCAACCTTAATCGCATTTTTTATGGCCTTGGACGTAGAACGGCCATGACTTATAATGCAGGGTTTACTGATACCCAGAAGAGGAGCTCCCCCATATTCAGAATAATCGGTCCTATGTTTGAAATTTTTGAAAGCTTCCTTTAATAGAGATGAATCAATCTTTTCGGAAGCCTTTTCCATAATCTCTTTTTTCAACATTGTTGACATTGTTTCAGCCAACCCTTCGCTGACCTTAAGGGTTATATTCCCTACGAATCCGTCACATACTACAACATCAGCCTCACCATTAAAAATATCCTTGCCCTCAATATTACCGATAAAGTTCACATGTGTATCTTTTAGCAGTTTAAGTGCCTCTTTCGTGAGTTCATTCCCCTTTACATCCTCTTCGCCTATACTAAGCATGCCTATCTTCGGGCTATCAATGTCAAAGATACATCTCGCATAAGCATCACCCATAATTCCAAACTGATAAAGATGGAGCGGTTTACAGTCCACATTCGCTCCCGCATCTATCAATACAAAGTGATCTTTTAAGGAAGGCATGATTGCAGCTATTGCAGGCCGTTCTACACCGGGA
Organism: uncultured Nitrospiraceae bacterium; assembly: GCA_964410825.1. GTDB lineage: Bacteria > Nitrospirota > Thermodesulfovibrionia > UBA6902 > UBA6902 > CAZVHL01. Next base: position 5,291 of record CAYPIT010000076.1, on the reverse strand, counting down.
AGTTTTCCCAGGACAAGAAGAGCGGTTGCCATTACAACTCCCGAGTTTCCGGCGCTTATCATCGCATCAGCATTACCGGCCTTTACAAGGTCGATAGCCACTCTTATAGAGGAGTCTTTTTTACGGCGGAGTGCCGTCAGTGGAGATTCTTCCATCTCCACTACCTGGGATGCATGTTTAACCTCGATCGATAACCCTTTATAGTTCCTTTTTTTAAGCTCTGAACTTATCTTGGCTTCATCACCCACGAGAACAATTGAAAGTTTTTTATTATCATCCAGAGCTTCGATCGCGCCATCAATATTTGTAGCAGGAGCATAGTCCCCGCCCATAGCATCCAGGGCTATTTTCATACCGACTCTTTTTCTACAACGTTAAGAATGGTTTTCCCTTTATAGGTTCCACAACTCATACAGACTCTGTGCGGAAGCTTCGGTTCCTGACAGTCAGGGCAAACAGAAAGACTCTGGCCTGTGATTTTCCAGTTTGCGCGTCTTTTGCCCTTTCTGGATCTGGAATGTCTGGAAGTTGGATTTGCCATTTTTACTCCTTTCGATCATTCATTAATTCCCTTAACTGCTCAAGAGGAGCAAGCCTCGGATCAATTTCATTCTCTTTACAGGTGCACGATCCTTCATTCAAATTCTTTCCGCAGCCTGGACATATACCTTTGCACTCTTCATCGCAAAGCGGCTTCATTGGAACGGTCAGCAGCACCTGCTGATTTATCACTTCTCTGACATCAATTTCGTCGTCAGTATAATAACTGATATCCAGTTCATTCCCAGCAAGTTCGTGCTTGCCTTCTTCAACTGATTTACCTGCCGGCTTATATTCACCACTGAAAATTATATCCTGCGGGAAAGGGAAATCCCCCAGGCAGCGGCTGCACTTAAACGATAAAGATATATTTACTGAGCCGTCAACTATAACTCTTTTCCCCAGTCTTGATATCTTTACGGAAACATGAGCAATATCCGGGCTTGTATTATCGCCAACCGTGATAGGTAAATCAAATTCCTCTTCCAACCCTTCTTCAGGAATGCTGGAAACAATCAGCTGCATGTTAAAAGCCTTTTGAATCAAGATTGATTTTAAATTATAAGGAGTGTCAAAGCTACTTGTCAATTAAACAAACGATAATTAATGGTCGTCTATTAAAAATCAACCTCCATGCTGATGTCGGCAGCCGGGGCAGAGTGAGTAAGCGCACCTACTGAAATCAGGTGCACACCGGTTTTGGCAATGCTGGAAACATTATCAAGGGTGATCTTTCCTGAAGCTTCTATTATTATATCCCTGTTCTTAGCTTTGATTATTTCGACCGCCCTTTTCATTTTATCCGCAGACATGTTGTCAAGCATAATGATATCCGCCCCTGTGGGTAACGCATCTTTTACCTGTGACATATTCTTTACTTCCACTTCCACTTTCAACATATGCTGCGCTCCTGACCTTGCAAGCTTTATCGCCTTACGAACTCCTCCTGCCGCTGCGATGTGATTATCCTTAATAAGAATTCCGTCAAAAAGGCCGGAACGATGATTATGCCCTCCCCCGCTCCTGACAGCATATTTATCAAAAAACCTCAGCCCTGGCGCAGTCTTTCTGGTATCTACAATTTTTACTCCGGTACCCTTTGTTTTATTAATATAGCTTTCTGTAAGACTCGCTATTCCGGACATCCTTTGCAGGAGATTAAGGGCGGTTCTTTCAGCAGTCAGTAAACATCTTGCATTGCCCTTAATTTTTACCAAGACCTGACCGGACCATACATGACTGCCGTCTTTTTTAAATACCTTGAATTTAACATTCTCGTCCATCAGCCGGAATACTCTCCGGGCAAACGGCATTCCTGCTAAAACAAAATTTTCCCTGGCTATAAGACTGGCCTGTGCAACAAGGTTCTCCGGAATGAGAGAGGTGGTTGTAATATCTCCGTTTCCAACATCCTCTTTCAACGCATTGATAAGAATGTCGTCGACAATGTCAAATTTATCATTCGTCATCAGGTTCACTCATCAGTTTTAATTTATTGATATTCCGTTCAATTATTTGTATTTTATCTATATAGTTATCATACTTATACTTGTTTTCTTCAACTACTTTCTCAGGGGCTTTAGATATAAAATCCTCATTAGCAAGCTTTTTCTTTATAGTTATTAGTTCTTTTTCCGCCTTATTCATCTCCTTTTTCAACCTTCCCAGTTCCGCATTAACATCTATCAGACCCTGAAGCGGCACAAAGATCTCCATTGATGATTTAATGTAAGTTGCTGCACTTTTTGGTGATTGAATATCCTCTCCGATTTCTATGTCTTTAACCTTCGCAAGTTTCACAAGATATGCCATATTATTATTGAGTATTTCCTTATTGCTGTCCATAGTCTTAATTACTGCTTTGAGTTCGAGTGACGGAGATATATTCAGTTCTCCCCTGATACTCCTGATACCTGTTACAGCATCCATAATGACAGACATTTTATCCTCTGCCTCCCTGTCTTTAATTCCTTCTTCAGCAACGGGGTATTTTCGTATACAGAGACTGCTAACCTCCTTTATTGCAGGAAGTTGCTGCCAGATTTCCTCTGTAATGAACGGCATAAAGGGATGCAGAAGGCCAAGGGCAACTTCAAAAACATTTATTAAAGTACTGATCGCAGCTCTTTTTGGTTCTTCAGTGTCACCATACAGTTCAGGTTTTATCATCTCCACATACCAGTCACACAGCTCATGCCAGACAAACTGATATAAAATACCGGCAGCATCATTAAACCTGTATTCTTCAAGTGTGTTATTCACTTCCAGACAAACAGTGGACAGACGGCTTAAAATCCATCTGTCAGCAAGGCTGAGAACATACCTGGAATCACTCAGTTCCTTTACAGTCAGGGGTTTATCGCCTTCTTTTAAGTTCATAGAAATAAAACGGGCAACATTCCATATCTTGTTCAGAAATTGCCGATATCCCTCAACTCTTTTTTCATTAAACTTTATGTCCCTTCCCTGAGCAGCATAAGCCGCAAGGGTAAACCTGAAGGCATCGGTACCGTATTCACCTGTCATTTTGAGGGGGTCAATTACATTGCCCTTTGATTTGCTCATTTTCTTTCCTTCCACATCTCTTATCAGGGCATGGATATAAACATGATCAAACGGATGTTGATCCATAAATTTCAATCCCATCATTATCATCCTGGCAACCCAGAAGAAAAGGATATCAAAGCCTGTTATTAAAACACTTGTCGGATAAAATGTCTTGAGGTCATCCGAGTCATCAGGCCAGCCAAGTGTGGAAAAAGGCCAGAGCGCAGATGAAAACCATGTATCAAGGACATCTTCATCCTGCCTCAGATTATCACTTCCACATCTGCACTTTTCGGGAGTCTCTCTTGACACTATGCTTTCTTCACACGACCTGCAGTACCAGACAGGAATCCTGTGTCCCCACCATATCTGCCGGGATATACACCAGTCCCTGATGTTTTCCATCCAGTCAAAATAACTGTTCTCCCAGCCAGAAGGAATTATCTTAATATGTTCATCCCTCACCGCCTTAACAGCCTCTTCAGCAAGGGGCTTAACCTTAACAAACCACTGCTTCGAAAGATACGGTTCAACAACAGTTTTACATCTGTAGCAATGCCCTATTGCCAGATCATGATCAGATACCTTTTCAAGCTGACCCAGATCATCAAGATCATTAAGCACGTTTTTTCTGCATTCAAATCTGTCCTGACCGCTATATGGACCTGCATCCTCTGTCATTTTGCCGTCCCCGGTCATTACTTTCACAAACGGCAAATCATGCCTCTGAGCAATTTCAAAATCATTGGGATCATGGGCAGGCGTTACTTTCACCGCTCCTGTGCCAAATGAAGAATCAACAAATTCATCGGCAATTATCGGGATTTCCCTGTTGAGCACCGGGAGTTTCAGAACCTTGCCAACAAAATCCTTAAATCGATTGTCATCCGGATGCACCGCAACCGCTGTATCACCCAGATATGTCTCGGGCCTTGTTGTTGCAACCGTAACATATCCTTTTTCATAAGCAAATTTGTATTTAAGGTAATAGAGCTTGCCCTTAATATCTTCATGTTCAACTTCCAGATCCGATAACGCGGTGTGGCACCGGGTACACCAGTTAATTATATAATCCCCTCTGTAAATCAATCCTTCTTCGTAAAGCCTGACAAACACTTCACGCACCGCTTCTGAAAGGACCTCGTCAAGTGTAAACCTCTCCCTGCTCCAGTCGCAGGACGCCCCGATGCTTTTCAGTTGATTGATTATCGTCCCGCCATAAAGCTTCTTCCACTCCCAGACTTTCTCGACAAATTTTTCTCTGCCCAGTTTGTGCCTGTCTATTCCCTGCTTCTGCAGTTCTTTCTCAACCACATTCTGCGTAGCAATGCCTGCATGGTCAGTTCCCGGCAGCCATAACGTGTTGAATCCTGACATCCTTTTCCAACGTATCATGATATCCTGCAGGGTTATATCAAGAGCATGACCTATGTGCAGGGAACCTGTTATATTCGGCGGCGGGATAACGATGCAGTATGGTTCTTTATCGCTTACTGAATCTGCCTTGAAATAGTTTTTCTCGATCCAAAAGTCATACCATTTCTTTTCGATGTCATGCGGGTTATATCTTTTATCCAGCATTCTTAATATAATCTCCTGGTGACTCTCTTCGTTAACGAATGGAAACCAACAATGATTTTGACATTTTACAGGCTGTTATTTCAATGTTAAGAGTATCAAGTAATTGCTCGGGCCTTGTAGAGGGCTTTGGGGAACCTTTAATATATCTCGCAGTACATTTGTACAATTGATTTATATATGAAAAAACGAAGCGCGTTTGTTGAGTTTCTGCATGAAGCATTTGAGGAGTTCGGGCCGGTTGAAGCCCGTAAGATGTTTGGCGGTTACGGAATTTATCATGATGGTTTGATGTTCGGCCTCGTTGAAAATGATATTCTCTATTTGAAAGCCGATGAAAGCACTAAAAAATATTTTGAATCAGAAAACCTCCCGCAGTTTCAGTATAAGCGTAAATCCAAAATGGTGAAGATGTCATATTATCGCGCCCCTGATGAAATTTATGATGACAAGACTGAAGCAGCGGTCTGGGCCAGGCGCGCATATGAATCAGCGGCAAGTAGCCACTAAGTGGTGTCACCCATTCACAGGAAGACCACTCAAAATGTCTATTGACATATATGCACGTATGATGCATATTAATACATATGAGAACGACATTAAATATAGATGACGACATAATTAAA
>CAYPIT010000075.1:0-11334 GCA_964410825.1 uncultured Nitrospiraceae bacterium | reverse complement strand
ACAAGAGGCTGCTCTCGCGGCGTTGAATTTATTGCTGGAGCTTTGTGGGGAAAAAGCATGATATCGTTTACTTAATTATTCATATTTAAAAGCAGACACAGGTCAAAAAAGTCTTGAATGCGATAAGATTCTTGATAACGTGATTATGCAAATCAACAAAAGAAGATAATGATTAGTAGTGTTGGTATGTTATCAAATGTATTTACAGTGGAATCGCTCAATACTTTTTTTACTGTGCCTGCTCTTAAATTCAGGGAAAGATTTATTATTTAAAGAGATGTCAAAAGCACATAAAACAGTTAAGCAGGAAATCAAAAAGCTGGTTAGTGATCTCAATGATCATTGTTATCGTTATCACGTCATTGATTCTCCAATTATTCCTGATGAGGAGTATGACAGTCTCTACAGAAAATTAAAGCAGCTTGAGGAAAGCTCAGGATATATCCTTCAGGATTCACCTACTCAGCGTGTCGGGGCCCCGCCCCTTGAGAAGTTCGTAAAAGTAAGGCATGCAGAGCCTATGCTCTCGCTTGACAACGCCTTTTCCTGTGATGAAGTGGCTGAATTCGACCGGAAAATTAAAAGGTTTCTCAAGGCCGATGGGCATATTGCATATACTGTTGAGCCCAAATACGATGGCCTGGCAGTAGAACTAATATATGAAAATGGAATTCTGCTTAGAGCGGCTACTCGTGGAGACGGTAATGTTGGTGAAGACGTAACTATTAATATAAAGACTGTAAAGGAGGTACCCCTGAGAATAGAAGGAGAGGATGTCCCTGGAAAGATAGATATCCGTGGTGAATTATATATGGATATTAAAGAATTCGAGGAGTTAAACAAGCAGCGAGAAAGAGATGGTGAAACTCCATTTGCAAATCCGAGAAATGCCGCTGCCGGTTCCGTACGTCAGCTTGATTCGTCTATTACTGCAAATCGTAAACTTCATCTTGCCTGTTATGGAGCAGGCTCAGTGAAAGGTAAAAAGTTTAACAGTCACTGGGAATTCATGGAATGGCTTAAAAAGGCGCGTTTCCCTGTACCGTTGCACATAGTATTGTCAGAAAAAATAGAAGGAGTTCTGGAAGCCATAAGGGAAATTGAAGTAAAACGAAACAGCTTTGCCTTTGAGACAGATGGTGCGGTCATCAAGGTTAATGCAATCAGTCTTCAGGATAAATTGGGAGTTAAAACGAGAGAGCCACGCTGGGCCATAGCATACAAGTTCCCTGCAGATAGTGGCACTACCAGAATTTTGGATATTAGATCGAGCGTGGGGAGATTAGGCACTATAACTCCCGTTGCGTCACTGGAACCTGTAAGGATTGGCGGTGTAAATATTTCGAGTTCATCTCTTCATAATTGGGATGAGATAGAAAGAATGGAAATAGGGATTGGGGATACTGTTGAAGTAGAAAGGGCAGGGGATGTTATACCGCATGTTGTTGCTGTTAAGCGAAAGGGAGATGCAGGAAAATTCCCTCCTCCTGTCGATTGCCCTGAATGCGGCTCCGCCGTCGAAAAGGACGAATGCGGAGTGGCCTACCGCTGTATAGGTTTAAATTGTGCCGCACAGGTACAGGAGAGGATAAAACATTATGCATCGAGATCTGCGATGGATATCGAAGGGTTGGGAGAGAAGAAGATTAAACTGTTTTATACTCAAGGACTTGTAAAGCATTTTATTGATATTTATGCATTTAAAAAGGATGAGTTAATGAACCTGCCGCGTTTTGCGGAAAAGTCTGCGCAGAAACTGATTGACGCTATCGAGAGAAGCAAAGCAACTACTCTTGCACGATTTATTTACTCACTGGGAATCATTCATGTGGGTGAATATGCCTCAAAACTCCTTGCGAGAAATTTTAAGGATATTAATGACTTGTACAATATTAAGGCTGAGCAGATAGCATCAATAAAACATATGGGCGAGAAAACAGCTAAATCAGTCTCAAAGTTTTTTAATGAACCTCAGAATATCAATGTATTAAAAAAATTAGATACATTGGGTCTTAAAATTTTAAACCCTGATTTTGAAGTTGAGATAACCGAAAAGCGCAGATTGGGCGGCCTTGTTTTTGTAATTACAGGAACTCTTTCGGTGCCTCGAAAGGACCTGGAAGAACTAATCGAAGGAAATGGAGGGCATGTCTCCAAATCTGTGTCAAATAAAACGAGTTATCTGGTTCTTGGCCATTCTCCTGGTTCGAAGCTAAAAAAAGCGGAATCTCTTGGGATTAACACACTTTCCTATGACGACTTGCTGCAAATGATCCGGGGAAAATAGCGATTTTGATGATACTGAGACTGTTTTTTGTTATTATGATTGTTATTAAAAAGTAAATCATGTCTATGAATAAATTTTATTTCAAGAGAACCGGAAGTAAAGTTGACAGGGAGATTGATAAACTTTTGGGCCTTGCGGGGAATATTGATCATCCGGAACTTGTGAGGGAAATGATTGTTGCGGCATTAAAGGCAGGAAAGGAAAAAAATGACAGAGCCCATATGAAATTAATGAATACCACAATGAAAGAAATGAGGTTTACGGGTAAGATATTCGGGCCTTATCGTGGTGTTCGCAAGGTAACAGTTTTTGGTTCTGCGCGAACAAAGCCGGATGAGCCAATTTATGATATGGCGCGACAATTCGGTAGAAAACTGGATCGGGAAGGATATATGGTTATCACAGGAGGCGGTCCCGGTATTATGCAGGCGGTCAATGAAGGGGCTGGTTCAAAACATTCTTTTGGCGTCAACATCCTTCTGCCTTTCGAGCAAAAACCTAATCCTGTATTAGCCGGCAACCCCCGTCTTATAACTTATAAATATTTCTTTAACCGCAAAGTGGCATTCCTCAAGGAAGCTGATGCGGTTGCTCTATTCCCGGGTGGGTTTGGTACGCTTGATGAGGCGATGGAAACATTGACACTTTTGCAGACAGGAAAGCACGAGCCTCTGCCTCTTATTCTTATTGACGAGCCCGGGGGAACATACTGGTCGAGATGGCTTCGGTTTATGAGAGAGGAACTCCTTTCCGAAGGCTATATAAGTGAGTGTGACTTTGAGCTGTTTGAACGTGTCAATTCTATCGATGCGGCGGTAAACAGGATTAATTTTTTTTACAGTCGTTATCACAGCATGCGTTACGCTGACAATAAGCTGATTATAAGGCTTTTATCTGCAATAACCGAGTCATCGGTCAAAAAACTTAATGAAAAATTTCCGGACATGCTTACGCCTGATGGTAAGATATATCTTTCTGGTCCCTTGCCGCAAGAAGATGATGAACCTGAATTGTCCGGGCTTCCGCGTCTTGTAATGGATTTTAATCTAATTGATTTTGGCAGGTTAAGAAATCTTATACGTGAGATTAATGCTTGTGAAGATTTGCCTGATTAAAATGTTTCTTTAAGAGGTTACTTGCTCTTACTTCTGCCATATATTTCGGTTATTTCTTTCAGATTAGTTATGAGTGCAGGGGAAAGCTGCTCGTTTACAAGTCTCCATTCCCAGTTTCCTTCTGAACTTGCAGGCAGATTCATCCGGTCATTTTCTCCCAGACCGAGAATATCCTGCATCGGGATAATTACTGTGTCTGAAACTGACATCATAGCAAGCCTGATCAGTTCCCAGTGAATCGACTTTTCCGAGATTTCCCTTCCAACATAACCCGCAATAAGTTTCTTAGTATGATCGTCAATCTCTTTTCTATACCACCCTTTGATGGTATTATTATCATGAGTACCTGTATATATCACACAATTTTTTATATGGTTGTGGGGAGCATACGGATTTTCTGGAAGAGCATCACAAAATGCAAAAAGAATTACTTTCATCCCGGGGAATCCAAACTCTCTCATGACATCTCGTACATCGTCGGTAATAATTCCGAGGTCTTCTGCGATAATAGACTCTTTCGGGACATGTTTGAGTAAAGTGTTAAAAAAATCCCTGGCAGGAGCTTCCATCCATTTCCCGTTAATAGCGGTCTTTTCCTCTGCACTAATCTGCCAGTAGCCTACAAACCCTCGAAAGTGGTCAAGCCGGAACATATGAAAAATTTTCAGATTATGTTTGATTCTCTGTATCCACCAAAGATATCCAGATTTCTTAAGCACATCCCATCTGTAAATGGGATGTCCCCACAACTGACCTGTGGCGCTGAAGTAATCTGGGGGTACTCCAGCAACATATACAGGCTTTTTGTTTTCATCCAGATTAAATATACCGGGGTTTGCCCAGACGTCTGCACTGTCATAATTTACATAAATCGGGATGTCGCCTATTATTTTTATGTTTTTATTGTCACAATAATTTTTCAGGGAATACCACTGTCTGAAAAAAAGGAACTGTAGGAACTTTTCTTTCATCACCTTGTCCATCAGTTTCCCGGTCCATTCAGTCAGTGCTTCTGTATTTCTGTCCCTTAGTTCTGCAGGCCATATTCCCCATTCATTTCCCTGCAGATGATCTTTTATAGAGACGAAAAGGCTGTAATCATCCAGCCAGAGTGAATTTTCACTGCAAAAGCACTGAAATTCCTGGTGGCTGGATAAACTGTGCCTGTGCTTTTCGTAAACGCTGTCAAGCAGTGTCTCTTTAAATGCTGTCACCTGATTGTAATTAACCCGTGAGTTCGTAAATTCAGGAGCATCCTTGATATCGGAATCAGAAAGGAAGCCATTCCTGACAAGCCGGTCAGGACTGATTAAGAGATGGTTTCCGGCAAATGCGGAGAAACTGTTGTAAGGTGAGTTGCCATATGCGGAGTTGGTCTGATTTAGTGGAAGTATCTGCCAGTAGCTCTGACCGGTTTCAAAAAGAAAATCAACAAAATCATATGCATCGGTACCTAAATCACCAATTCCATATGGTGAGGGAAGAGATGTGATGTGAAGAAGTATCCCACTTCCTCTTCTGTCCAAATATCCTCCTTGCTAAACCTTTACGTGCAGATAGCTGCCAAGTTTATAGAAAATGCTTACCCACTGTTTAGAAAGTTCATCCCCATTCTCGGCTTTTTCTTTCATGATATGTGAATAACTCTTGCTGATCAGGAAATAATCATTCTGTGCTTTCCATAGATTCAGAGACAATGATAAAGGAGTTAAAATTTCCAGAGTGTCAACAATCTGTTCATAAATCTGAGGTTGATCAGGTTCTTTGCTGAGGTTTTTCATGGCTGAGTTCACCCATGAGCTAACCCTGAATCCAATCGTTGTGGTATCGATTTTGACTGCCCACCTCTTTGTATCGTCTATCAATCTCTTGAGTTTTGCCTTATCAACTGTCTCATCCTCAAAAACCCTTTTCAGATCAGTATTGATTATGTATTCAGCTGCTGCGAGGAATGGTCTGGGAATTCGATTCTGTAAGTTATGGTAAAAATTAATGATCGTAAAGTTATTCTCATATATCTGTCGGTAGGCTGTTTCAACACCGTCATAGGTCAGATGCAATATCTGATCCAAAACTTTTTTCTGTTCATCCTTGAAGAGATGCCACAGGGAATAAATATTGCTGTTGAAATGAGTGTCCATCACTCTTACTACTTCCGGGATGTCACCCTGTTCAAATGCGTCCTTCAGCTCATTCTTCATTGCTGCCAGATTCTCAGGGCTGGAGAAATCCTTCACACCGGCGTTTATATTATGATCGCCGAAATGCAATACAGCGAAACTGATAGTTTTTTTATCCCACGTGATGTCAGAAAATATATGGGTCTTTCCGACCGCAAACTTGAGTTTGCCAGCCTCCGCCTGTTCATATGAATCACTTTTAGTACTGTAACAGCATATATTCGTTTCATCGGAGTAATTTTCAAATATAGATGAAATACAGTAGTGAGCTCCTACCCTCAATAAGTCGCACTCGGCAGGCTTTACGAATTTCTCGTAAACATAAGCAGCGTTTTTAAATTTGTTTGAAGGCGTCTCCTGAAGATAATTCAGGTAATCGGGTTTCAGAGACAGTCCATCCTTTAACTCTGAAGCATACTGAATCGCTTTTAATGCATATTGCATTATCTGCACATTTTCAACACCTGACACATCATCAAAAAACCAGCCGCAGCTTGTATACATCAGCATTGAATTTCTCTGCATTTCAAGGAGCTTCAGAATCTTCACATTTTCTTCCTCGGTAAGTTCTCTCGTTGAATGTACACTTAAGAATTTGTTTACATTCTCGCGTGACCGGTCCAATATGACTTCAATATAGTTGTTTCTTGCGTTCCAGGGACTCGTCAAGTAATTAGCTGCTTCATTTTCATAAATAGGACATAGGGAATCCCTCAACCAGTCCATGGATTTTCTCAAAGGTCTTCTCCATGCCTGGGTCCATCCTGGATTCGAGCCGCTGTTGCATCCACAGTTGTCTCTCCAACGCTCAATGCCATGGACACAGCTCCAGGAAGAATTTTCGAATATTTCAACTTCGTGGGTTGGAGGATATTTTTCAAGATATTCAGCGTAGTTTGTAATCGTTGCAAGATTTTTCGATTCAATGTCGTTCAGGCAATAAGCAAGTGCCATTTCTCCAAACTTGTGATGATGGCCAAAAGTTTCGCCGTCAGTTGCTACATTAATTAAATGTGGCACATTTTTTTTCTCCCTGGACGCTGAAAGCAGGCTGCCGGCAAGGTTTTCCCCTTTGTTGAGAAGGTTACCAAAGGCGATATTATGAGATATAACTCCATCATAGAAAAATATGCTGATTTCTCCTCCGGACGGAACTTTTACAATATAGGGCATCGTTGTATCGATTGAACCCTCCAGCGTATCACTCCAGGAACTCTGCCCGATGGGACGTATTCTTGTTGCCTGTCTCGGGGCAAGTATCGTGAACTTAATGCCGTGATCGATCAATATCCTTAGTGAGTCGATGTCAACCGCGGTTTCAGGAAGCCACATCCCTTCAGGAAGGCGTCTGAATCTCGTTTTAAAATCAGTTATGCCCCAGACTATCTGCGTTATTTTGTCATGCCTGTTTGCCAGTGGCATGATCATGTGGCTATAAGCCTGAGCTATTGCATTGCCGTGGCCCCCAAATTTTTCTGCACTGAGTTTGTCTGCGTCCAATATTGCTGTGTAGACCTGGGGGGAATGTTCCTGTATCCAGTTGAGCAGTGTTGGACCGAAATTAAAGCTGATCTTTTCATAATTATTTACGATTCTTGTTATGCTTCCCTGCTCATCAAGTATTCTGGAAACCGCATTCGGTTCGTAACATTCGGCATTTATCCTTGCGTTCCAGTCATGATATGGATAGGCTGACTCCTGTGTCTCGATTATTTCAAGCCAGGGATTTTCTCGAGGGGGCTGGTAGAAATGACCGTGGATGCAAATGTGTTTTCCCATCTAATTGTTAATACCCTTGAAATTATAAAATTATATTTTGAAACCTATTGACATAATATCATTTAAGAATATTGTACGCAATATTACTCATTCCTGTCCGGTTAAATCGTGTACAAAAACAGTATAATAGGGGTTGAGAAATGGGCGACAGTACCGTGACTGAAGAGATAACAGCGAAGAATAACCTGAAGCTTTCGGTTGAGAGGCGGGAGACGGACGAACGCGTTGAGGCCTCTATCTACCTGGATATGACCAGGAACTGCCGCCTCCACTGGGGGCTCAGCAGGACCGCTAAAGGGAACTGGAGACTTCCCCCCCGCTCAGCCTGGCCTGGAGGGAGCACTGCATTTAGCGAATCGGCCATACAGACCCCGTTTGAAAAGCAGGAGAGAGGAAACTGTGTTACTGTAGGATTCGATAAAGGCCTGAATTTCTCATTCATGAACTTTGCCCTCTACTACCCTGAAACAGATACTTGGGATAATAACCACGGAAAGAACTACCAGATAAAACTTGTCGAGCGTCAAGAGCCATCGGCCCTGCCTGAAGATATTTTTAAAGAGGATATAGGGCAGGGGAAGGTTCTGTTCGAAAATCACTTTGATATAGAGCCGGAAGGTATCCTGTCTATTGCTGTGATAAAGGACGGCAGCCTGTTTAAAGCACTTCTTGCTTCCAGCATTCAGGGTAAACTCCTGCTGCACTGGGGTGCCGCCATAAATTCACCATTTGAATGGCGGATGCCTCTGGATGCAATGCTTCCTGCCGGAACAGTCAAGTATGATGAAAAAGCTGTACAGACATTATTCAGATCCAGTGAGAACATTAACAGGTTGACCCTGCAAGTCAATAAAAAAGATGCACCTATAGGAATTTCATTTGTGCTCAGACTTAAGGACGAAGAGAAGTGGCTGAATGATAAAGGACAAAATTTCTATATACCTGTCAATGAACTGTTGCAGGAGGGCGGCTACCCTGGCTCCCGGCGCTTTTCCCATATGGCACGAGAGATCATTAAAACAGAGACAGAACATAATTCCTGGACACTGATGCACCGTTTTAATCTGTGCTATAACCTTCTGGACAGGGTTGCTGGAGAGGAAGAGGGGCTGGCGCTGCTTTTTGTATGGCTGCGTTATTCCTTTTTGCGTCAGCTTGAGTGGCAGCGCAATTACAATACGAAACCGAAAGAGTTAAGCCATGCCCAGGATCGTCTGACACTGAAAATTGCCGGTATCTTCATCAATAATCCTGGCAGCAGGGATATACTTCGTATGATCATGTCTTCACTGGGCAGGGGAGGAGAAGGTCAACGCATCCGTGATGATATTCTGCAGATAATGCACCGTCACCATGTTAAGGAAGTGGGAGGCTCATTCATGGAGGAATGGCACCAGAAACTTCATAACAACACCACACCTGATGACATAGTAATATGTGAAGCTTATCTTGATTTTTTGCGGAGTGATGGTGACCAGGACATATTTTATAAAACACTTGGTAACGGTGGTGTTTCAAAGGAACGACTGGAGAGTTTTGAGCGGCCGATCATAACAGATCCGGACTTTATTCCGCATATTAAAGATGGACTAATATATGATTTTGAGAATTATCTGAAACTCCTAAAGTCTGTTCATTCAGGCACAGACCTTGAAAGTGCGGCTGGTGCAGCCGGGTATCTGCTTGATTATGATATGCGAGGTCCTTTACAGACCATCTTTCAGCACAGAGACAGTAATTCTGTTTCTCTTATAAAAATTGCGGAGAGTATCTCTGATCTGCGAAGACTTCTCAGTGAACGGTTAAATTCGGATAAAGATGAAAAGAGGGTCAGGGATATGATTTACCTCGATCTTGCTCTTGAGGAATATTTTCGTGTTGTGCTTGAACGAAGCATTCATTTAAGTACCGACAGTGATCAGCTTGTTGAAATATTAAGTTTTGTTATCGAAAATGAGAACCTGTCTTTTGACAGCATTGAGCTTATGGAATGTTTTCGCCACTGGCAGCGTCTGATGACGATACCTCGCTCCGGCAGGCAATGGTCACTTCATGCCAAATCTATTCTTGACCGGATCGCAAGGACTGTATCAGATATGAGCGACCGTTATTACGGGCTGTTTCAGGATAAGGCTGTTTATTTTGGAAAGGCTTTTTATGCTGAGGAGTGGATTATCAATATATTTAGCGAGGAGATTGTTAGAGGGAGACTTTCATTTATACTTTCACTGCTTGTCCGTCACCTTGACCCCGTTTTACGCAAAGAAGCAAAACTTGGTGACTGGCAAGTGATCAGTCATGGACAGGCAACAGGCGTAGTAGAGGTAGTTGACTCATTGAGGTCTGTTCAGGGCAGGTCCTTTCATAATCCAACCATCATTATAGCCGAAAAAGTCAGGGGGGACGAAGAGCCGCCTGAAGGGGTGCGTGCCGTTATTACTACGGACCTGGTAGACCTTGTGGCTCATGTTTCGATTCGTGCCAGAAACTCACGGTTACTCTTTGCAACGTGTTATGACATCGAAAAGTTTAAGCGCCTGCAATCATTAAATGGTTCGATGCTCAGTCTTGTAATTAACCAGTCAGGTGATCTGCTGGTTGACAGGGCCAGGAAGAAATCTGATAAAGAAATATCAGATGTGAAAACAGGAATTAATAAAATAGTACGTCCCGGATTTTCCCGGTATGCTATTTCCACCAGTGAGTTTAATGATAATCTGGTGGGCGGTAAGTCCCTCAATCTGGTTCGTCTCCAGGATAAATTGCCCAAATGGATTCTTACACCCGCATCAGTGGCAATTCCTTTTGGAGTATTCGAAGAACTGCTTTCACAGGAAATAAACAAGAATGTTGCTGATCATTACAAGACACTGTTAAATCGTCTTGAAGAGAATCCGTCAAAAATCCTCTCAGAGATAAGGGAAATCGTGCTTAAGCTGGAACCGCCTGGCAATCTGGTTTCTTCTCTTCGTATAGTTATGGAAGAAGAGGGCCTCGGATGGTCCGAGAACTGGAGTGATGCCTGGATGTGTATTAAGCGTGTGTGGGCTTCAAAGTGGAATGAAAGGGCCTATATAAGCAGAAACTCAAGATTGATTCCTCACGAGGATCTTTTTATGGCCGTACTGATACAGCGGGTTGTTGAAGCAGAATATGCTTTTGTAATACATACTGTAAATCCGGTAACCTCTGATGAAAATGAACTGTATGCGGAAATTGTTAATGGGCTTGGAGAAACATTGGTAGGAAACTATCCAGGCCGTGCATTAGGGTTCAGTTTCGATAAGACGACCCATGAATTCAATCTGTTGTCGTACCCGGGGAAAAGCATTGGCCTGTTTGGAGGCGGGCTGATATTCCGTTCTGATTCAAACGGGGAAGACCTCACGGAATACGCGGGTGCAGGGCTCTATGATAGCGTAATGCTGGAACCAACCCGCAAGGTCCATCTCAATTATGCTGATGAGAAACTGATTTGGGGAGATGACTTCAGAAGGACTTTCCTGTCATCTATTGCGGGTATAGGAACGACAGTTGAAGATGCTATGGGTTTCCCTCAGGATATTGAAGGCGCTTATTCGAGAGGTAAATTCTATATTGTACAGACAAGACCGCAGATTTGATTGGTAGAGCATATATTATCTCAAATGAAACAGATAAGGATCGGAAACCAGACATCATTTTCTGCTGACACTCCTTCCAAACCGTTTGAATATGCGATCGCAAACGGATTTGATGCATTTGAGTGGTTCATAGACAAAAAGCGGAGTAATAGTGGTTGGGATGATGACGATATAGACACCGAAATGCGTGCCCTCATAAAGAGCAAAGCGGCAGAAGCGGGAATTGCCCTGTCTGTTCATGCGCCGTGGTATGCAAACCCTTTAAGAGATCAGGGAATCACACTGCTGATGAAAAATATTGCTTTTGCAGATGAAATCGGCGCTGGTTTGCTCAATATGCATCTCTATAT
>CAYPIT010000074.1:0-11484 GCA_964410825.1 uncultured Nitrospiraceae bacterium | reverse complement strand
TTATATTTCATCTGATCTGCAAAATAGTGCCTGCTGAGAAAAATATGGGATGTGTCCCTGTTTATTTTATTTTGCCCTATGAGGTCTTTATTCCGATCGCGAGCTGTCTGCTCTTTATCGCCTTAATCCGGTCTCTCAGTTTAGCGGCCTTTTCAAATTCAAGCCTTTCGGCCGCCTTTTTCATCTCTAACTCAAGCTCTTTTATTGATGATTCATCACCATAATCAACTCTTTCTTCTGCAACTGCAGGAATAGTCCAGTAGTCGGCTTCATAAACAGATCTCAATATATTTGTAATATCTTTTTTTATTGATCTGGGAGTTATTTTATTTTTAACATTATAATTTTCCTGAATTTTTCGTCTTCGTTCTGTTTCCTTCATCGCAGTCCTCATCGAGCCTGTAACCGTATCCGCATAGAATATGACCATTCCATTCAAATTCCTGGCAGCCCTGCCTGATGTCTGGATAAGAGAACGCCCGGATCGCAGGAAACCCTCTTTGTCAGCGTCAAAAATCGCAACGAGCGACACTTCAGGGAGGTCAAGTCCTTCCCTCAGCAAATTCACCCCGATCAGGACATCGAATACCCCTATTCGAAGGTCTCTCAGAATCTCGACTCTTTCGAGTGTGTCGATGTCCGAATGCAGGTACCTTGCCCTTATTCCAAGTTCTGAATAGTATTCGGTTATGTCCTCAGCCATCTTTTTGGTAAGAGTGGTCACTAATATCCTCTCTTCTTTTTTTGCTCTCATTCTGATTTCTCCAAGGAGATCGTCCAGCTGCCCTCCAACAGGCCTCATCTCAATAACAGGATCTTTCAACCCCGTAGGTCTGACAATCTGTTCGATGATTCTGCTTCCTGATTTCTTGACTTCATAGTCCGATGGGGTTGCCGAGATATAAATTGCCTGATGTACACGCTGTTCAAATTCATCGAATTTAAGCGGGCGATTGTCAAGTGCAGAAGGCAGCCTGAATCCGTGATTAATCAATGTCTGTTTTCTGGAATGGTCTCCCTGATACATACCGCCGATCTGGGGAACTGTTGCATGAGATTCATCAATGAACATCAGAAAGTCTTCAGGAAAATAATCTATCAGACAGGACGACGGCTCTCCGGGAGAGCGATTGCTCAGGTGTCTTGAATAGTTTTCGATTCCATGACAGTAGCCGAACTCCTTTAGCATCTCGATATCAAACCGTGTCTTCTGTTCAAGCCTTTTAGCTTCAAGTTCTTTGCCTTCTCTGAGGAAATAAGCCAGCCTGTCGTCAAGCTCTTTGTTGATAGCAGAAATAGCCCTTTCGATTCTTGGCCTCGGAGTTATCCAGTGGCTGTTAGGAAATAACATAACTTTTGTTAAACGCCTTATAATCTTGCCAGAGAGTGAGTCAAATTCATAAAGACCGTCAACGTCGTCGCCAAAGAAGTCAACCCTTATAGCATTGTCTCCTGAAAAAGATGGAAATATTTCAATTATGTCGCCTCTGACGCGAAATGTGCCCCTTTTAAAGTCCTCACTCCGTTCATAAAGAATGTCTACGAGTTTTCTCAAAAAGGCATCCCTTGCTGTTCTCAATCCTTCCTCGATTAAAAGATGCATGCCGAGATAATCATCAGGAGAACCGATACCATAAATGCATGACACGGAAGCAATGACTATGGTATCGCTTCGTTCAAGTACCGAACGTGTTGCAGCGTGTCTCATTCTGTCTATGTCTTCATTAATCGCAGCGTCTTTTTCAATATATGTATCTGTTGAAGGAAGATATGCTTCCGGTTGATAGTAGTCATAATAACTGACAAAATACTCAACCGCATTTTCCGGAAAAAATGTCTTGAACTCACCGTAAAGCTGGGCTGCAAGGGTTTTGTTATGTGCTATCACGAGAGCAGGTCTGTTAATATTCGCAATAACGTTCGCAATTGTAAAAGTCTTTCCCGAACCGGTCACTCCAAGCAACACCTGATGCTTTACATTGTTCATCATGCCTTCAGTAAGCCTGCCAATCGCCCGCGGCTGATCACCTTTAGGCATAAAATCAGACACCAATTTAAAACTATCAGAATCTTTTCTTGCCGGAGTTGTCATATGAACTTTTGTATAATGCAATGCAGGCACAAATAATATGGGCTAACTCAGGTCTTTCAATACCTTTTCATATGCCTGAAGAGCAGTTTGCCCGAAAAGCACAAATCGTATGAGATCTATATCTACATTTTCTTTAAAATAGTTAATTGCCGTACTTAGAGCAATTTCTGCAGCCTCCTCCAGAGGATACCTGTATGCCCCTGTGCTGATTGATGGAAAAGCGATACTCCTGATACCTTTTGATGAGGCAAGTTGCAGGCTATTTCTGTACGCATTTTCAAGCAGGACAGGTTCACGATGAAGCCCGTCCCTGTAAACAGGCCCGACTGTATGAATTACATAGTCAGCTTTTAGATTGCCACCCAAAGTTATGACCGCCTCACCCGTGTTACATCCGCCTATTTTTTTACATTCTTCCAGAATGACAGGGCCGCCTGCCCTGTGGATAGCTCCGTCAACACCGCCTCCACCAAGCAAACTTTTGTTAGCGGCATTGACTATTGCTTCTGTCTCCTGTTTTGTAATGTCACCTTCGTTGAGTGACAAGATGCCTTTATTTATTTTTATCTCGATGGCTTCCTCCTGTTAAGAATGATAATACATATTTTGAACCCAAACTCTACTTAAAATAATTTCAAACCATGGTGCTGGATTTCTCAGAAACAATATCAATGATCGCAATTTCCGGCTTTGACAGTAATCTGACCGGCGGTCCGCCGGTACCGGCTCCCCTGCTTATATACAGATCAGAACCCTTTGGTAGTTTTGTATACCCGGAATGATGCTTAAATATGAACATCGTAAAAAGACTGACAGGAAACATTTGCCCCTTGTGCGTATGACCGGATAGCTGAAGATCAAACAGACTTAAACTGCCGCGGTCCACATCTGCTCTGTGTTTTAAAAGCAGGGTAAACAGCTCACGAGGAAGTCCGTCAAGAATCTCTCTTTCAGTCATAACATCTCCGCCGCGTTTCTTCTTTACATCTGCAAGATCATCAACTCCCGCAATATTTAATATTCCTTCTACTGTAACTGCCTCTCCCCTCAATATTGTAAATCCGGAGTCCTCCGTGAATTTCAACGCTTGCTTTAACCCTCCATAAGCCTCATGGTTGCCCGTCACCGCGAACTTTCCATACCTTGCCTGAAGTTTTTTCAGCCTGTCTGCATAATGGTTTATATACCTTACTACTCCGTCAACAAGGTCACCTGTTGATACTATGATATCCGGTTCAAAGCTTTCTACTGCTTTTATGACTCTGCCTAATGTTTTGTCCTTTACGATTATGCCGAGATGTAAATCAGAAATCTGAGCGACCGTCACCTTATCTACTCCCCGTGGCAACTTCGCGGTTTTGACGGTTAGCCGCTCTACCTGCAGGTTTTGGGCTTCAAAATAACCATAAATATTAATCGCAACCGAGAAAATAAATGGCACAAAAAATGTCTGGAAGGGTGATACTATCATGAAGTTCATGACTTTATTGAATAATCCACTTTGAACAATAAAATTGTATATTTCAATTATGATGGCTGCAGGAAAATATATGATCAGAAAAGCTACCCACATGTAGCTGGCATATGCAGAAATTACCAGTAATTTCTCTTTTCCTCCAAAGCTGTACAAATGAATCAGGATCGGAGATATGAACATCAGCAGTATGATCAAACCTGTAATAATGTCTGCTGCAGCACCAAAATTTAAAATAGCAGATAATTTAAAAAACAGATCTAGATTTGCTAATCCGTATACTGTTGAAAAAACCAATAAAACAAACATTATTATTTACCCATAGTAACACGAGACATATCGTATTTACATAAACAAAGGACTTCCTTTATAATTTTCTCACGGGCGATTAGCTCAGGGGGAGAGCGCTGCCTTCACACGGCAGAGGTCGCTGGTTCGAAACCAGCATCGCCTACCATTTATTTCTTTCAAGAATCCATTGAATAAAAAATGAAATAATTAAAATTCCGCTAATAACTGCAATAATTTTCATACCGCCAAATGAGACCAGCCCGCCTATTATCTCTGTTTTGATCCATTTAATGGCATACCAGAACCACACTCTTGAATAAGGAGGGTAAAGTTGATGAGAACTGTCTTCAACTGAAAAAAAAGCTCTAATAGACTTCATTCCAACCGCATTGACTGTTTGCCCCTCGAGTATTTTTGAAGTAGAGACTCCAATAACCTCACCAGCAGTATTAAGAAGGGCACCTGTACCAAGTCCTGGTATAACAGGAACCGTAGTATAAATCATTTTAATTTCTTCAATATCTGAGCTTAGAGTTTTTACCATTCCTTGTAGCAGTATTTTCTCCTCTCCAAACTGATGTCCTACAAATATTACCTCATCATTTTCCTTTACTTCATAATCCAAAGCCATTTCCAAATACTGTTCTTCCCGTGCTTCAACCTGAAGCAGTGCTATATTCAAACTTTCATCCTGTTTAAGGACCGTTACAGTTCCATAATATTGAAAATTACTGAATACCTCAGCAGAATACACATCTTCAAGAAGTGATGCGCTCGTTATAATTCTGCCGTGATTGTCTATAAAAAAACCGCCTCCGCGATCAGTTTCCGTACCAGATTTATCATATACAATAATTAAAACCATAGCTGATTTTAAGGATGAAACAGTTTCCGTTGTTGTGGCGAACAAATTCGACGATGATAACAGCAAAATCGATAGAACTATAAAAAAAAATATCCTGTTAAGAGAGTATTTAATCTTTTTCATTAATTATCCTCTTTCCGTATTAAAGCCCAATGGAATAAGCCAATTTAATCAAAACAAGAAATTTCAAAGCAGCTTAATACACGGGAGATGATATTCCTGGAAGTGAAATTATTCCTTCTCGCTAAAGTTGACTTTACTCCTCCAATATCCGTGAACATTGCAATGTCCTATAACTGACAGCACTCCATCCTTTACATTCAAATGAAAACCGGCCGAAGAATACAGTAATTTCGGAGTTAATAAAGCCCTTGTAATAAACTTTTTATTTATATACAGATCTATGAAGTCTATGAAATGTTCAGTCTCCGTGACATGACTGATTTCTCCAATTTTAACGTGAACATCAATACACTCGTCACCCTGGTTCAAGCTACACTCACGACTGACGTTTATCACCGGAACATGCTTTTTTTCCGTATCGTTAAGATTATCAGGGTCTGATGGTCTCTTTATAACATCGGGAATATTTTCGAAGTTTTCAATAGCCATTCCGCAAACCGGACATTCTACGGGCGCTTCGTCAAATGCGATATGACCGCAAATCTGGCAAACATAAGTCTTCATCAGTTAATCCTCCTCATTATTTAACTCAAAATCCACTTAACAACGCCACGATACAGAACATCTGGAACAACATTGCAACAGAATAATTATATCGCATTTTTCCATTTTTTGCATTAAATAATAATACGTTATGCCGATAGTAGACAATTATACCTTTTACTGATATAATTAGCTCCCGTAATCGCTTTATTTCGAAAGGGTTCTTTCATCTATTAACACATTATGAAACCAACAGGAAGACAGCTTTTAGCAGAATTTATATACTGTTCCAGTAAGGCCCTTAACAGTAAGAAAACATTGGACCGCATCCTCAGGCAGGGGATAAAAGAAAGCGGTTTAACGCTTATCAGTATTTCCGGCAAACAATTTCATCCGGTAGGGGTAACCTCTATCGCGTTAATAAGTGAATCTCATATCGCGATACATACATATCCCGAAGCCAGACATGCATCTATAGATATTTTTACATGTGCAAATGGATCAAAAAATGTGAACAGTCTGCTGCGCTTTCTTAAAAGCAGGTTAAAACCAAAAAACATACGTGTCATGGAGGTGCAGAGAGGCAACCCGATGTCCCTGGATCAGAAAAGCTGGATTACATCTTTTTCAGGAACCGGTTTTGAGGTTAAATATCATATTGACAAGGTTCTACTAAGTAAGAACACAAAGTATCAGCAACTCGATATTATTCAGAACCAGAGTTTCGGCAGGATGATGTTTCTGGATAAAGACCTGCAAGTCGCTGAAAAGGATGCATATATTTATGACTCATGTATGGTTTCTCCTGTCATAGCAAGAAAGAACAGATTTAAAAAAGTTGCAATTCTCGGCGGAGGAGATGGTGGAGTGTTAAGGGAGGTATTGAAGTTTAAGCCTGAGAGCGCTTATCTGGTTGACATTGATGCGGAAGTGATAAAAGCTGCAAAAAAATATATGCCAACTGTTTGCAAGAAAGCCTTTGACAGCAAAAAAGCTCATGTCATCATCGATGATGCTAATATATTTCTTGATAATAAATACGATTTTGATGCCATCATTTATGACCTGACCATGCATCCAGAGGCGATTACACACATGGATCGTACAGAGTTTCTGAAACAGATATTCTCTAAAATAAAAAACAATCTAAATGAAAATGGTATTGTAAGCATGCAATGCTGTTCCGAATTTGATCACGAGACAATAAAACTACTCAGGAAAATACTGCCGAAATATTTTAAGAACATTGATTATAAAACAGTTTTTATCCCTTCATTTTGTGAAAACTGGGTATTTGCTTCAGCAAAAGTACGGCCACGGTAAGTTAACCTGCATAATTCTTGAATAGTAGACATAAGGCCCTGGGGCAGGCTAAATTCATAAAAGATCCGGTCTGACTATCCCCTAAAAAACATGATCATTAATATAATGTCCTTTCTGTTTAATCGTAATAGATTGATTTTTGGCATACATTTTTTATACCCTAATACGCTCGGGGCGTAGCGCAGTCTGGTAGCGCGCCTGCTTTGGGAGCAGGATGTCGGGGGTTCGAATCCCTCCGCCCCGACCAGACTATGCCTGCCATTTCCGTCATTTTTTTTACCAATTTATTGAAATTAAATCAACAGACTATCACAAAAATCTCTCTTCCACCGTGACTTGCGATATTAAATCAATCTCGATTAAAATACATATTGCCTGATGAACGCGATTGCATCGAGCACGGTCTCAGGAATAAATTCCGACCGGAACACGTTAATGAATAACTGATATTTTCGATACTGATCACTGATTACTGATTACTGTTTACCATTATTTGCGCCTGTAGCTCAGCTGGATAGAGCAACTGACTTCTAATCAGTAGGTCGGGGGTTCAAATCCTCCCGGGCGCGCCAAAAAATGCAGGGTTAAGGGTTAAAATGTATAAGGGGAAAGGGATAAGGAAACTGTTCTCTGAACCTTTTTTCTTGAAATAATCGGTGAGTGTAGCTCAGCTGGTTAGAGCATCTGACTGTGGCTCAGAGGGTCGTGGGTTCGAATCCCATCACTCACCCCATTTTTTAATGGTCAATTAACAATTATCAATGTTCAATGAGCAATGATAAACCGTTCATAATTAATTGTTAATTGAAAATTGATTATTTATGATTGTTTTGATTGCGCCTGTAGCTCAGTGGATTAGAGCATCGGCCTCCGGAGCCGGGTGTCGGAGGTTCGAATCCTCCCAGGCGCGCCAAAAAAGGCAGGGGAAAAGGTGGAAGGCTTAAGGTATAGGGGTAAGAGGGTAAAAGAGGAAAAAGGGAAAGGGTTGAGGGGTTAAGAATAAGGACTGAATTTATTTGAGAATGCATTTTGTTCCCTGAACCTTACTCCCTTTACCTTTTACCCTGCAGTACTAGGGCCGTTAGCTCAGCTGGTAGAGCAGCTGACTCTTAATCAGCGGGTCTGGGGTTCGAATCCCTAACGGCTCACCATTAAAAATTAAGGAGTTAGCCATTTATGGTTAGCTCCTTTTTTCCTGGACTGTGCAGAGGAGTGTGGTCACCCGTTCGTTCCTTGATTGTTTATGGGAAAAAATAGTAAGATTACTCCCAATAATTTCCCAGATGAGTTTGGATGTAAAAATAGTAACTTTAGGGTAAATTGAAGAAAAAAAAGACCACAATTAAGATAATCTTTATTGTATCAACATTTTGGCTGGCTTCAGGTCTGGCCTTATCAAGTGATAGTCGTTTTTCTCTCGCCCCTTTAAAAGACGGTTTCAACGCGTTTAAAGAAAGCCTCAGCCCGTTAAAAGAAAAATTTAACCTGTTCACAGAAAACCTCTCCCCGTTAAAAGAACATTTTTCCTTTGAAAACCGCCTTGTTTACCAATATCGTTCATTGGGTGGTGACATAGATTCAGATATCTATGAATACTGGAATCTGCGTGGAAGAAATTTTCTCTCCGGAAGATTAGATGTCTACTTCTCCGGTCGTCTTAACAAGGATTTAGATGGTACCAGCCAGTCGTTTCTTTCCGATCCATTTGTCAGTAGCGAGGACCTGGATGAATCCTGGCAAGATCAAATTTATCAATTATACGCAAACTGGAAAGATCCGCAACGTCGATTCAGGCTTAAACTTGGTCGTCAGTATGTTGAAGATGTTGGTTGGCTTCACATCGATGGAGGATTTTTGAGGCTTTATGAAAAGGAAACAATCAGCGGCAGTATCTTTTTGGGTAAACCGGTCAGCTACTATTCCTCAACATCAGATGACTGGACAGCTGGTTATTCAATAAACGTATTGCCCTGGCATGGCAATAAAACGCGTTTATCCTACGTCCGTTATCAGGATGATCAAGCAAGCCGTAATGACGACCTGGCGACTCTCGACACGTGGCAGAGATTTGGGGAACAGACCCGAGCCCATGGACGCCTATCATTTCTTGATGATCAATTCCAGATGGCAGGCATAGATGTTTTCTATATTGCTCCGGACGGATCGTATGATGTGTATATGCGACTAAACAGATGGGGCGATCTTGGTAATAAATCGCGCGAGTACGACCCCCTTACCGGCATCTTAGGCAATAGAGAGCAATTCACATTGCTCTCAGTTCGCAGCAGCTTTATCATAAAACCATGGCTCAGCATTTCTCCTGGAATATCCAGTCGGATTGTGGATGAATCCGATCAAGATAATCGTAACCGGCACTTTGAAAATTATGACTGTACATTTAATGTAACACCTCATGATAATTGGGACGCTTCTGTTTCGGTAAATTACTGGGATGTTGAAAACAGCGACCATTTTTTTGGACTGACCGGTGAAATCGATTATCATAAATCAAAAGATTGGGAAGTTACTGTGGGTACTTCATATATGGCTTATGAGTACCATTTTGACATTACCAATTATGCAAGAGAACTGTCACCTGACGCATATACCCTCTATACAAATGCTAAAATAAAAATTACTGAATCTATCACATTAAAGGCAGAATTAGAACTGGAAGACAATTCTTATGAAGCCGAAGATTCGTTGAGATTTAGAACGTCGCTGATAACTCGGTTATAGAATGAGACTCTTTCACATTTACATTGCGATTTTACTCATTGTCCTCTTTGCAGGCTGTAAAGAGGAAGTGAAATATCGGATTAACTTCTATCATTATCTGCACGTTGAAGAAAACGAGCAGGAATGCACAGATTGTCACGGAGAGTTGACAGATGGGATGTTTGCTCCGGCAGATCATGAGATCTGTGTCGATTGCCACGATGAGGTGGAAGCCGATGATATCACTAGGGATACATGCGGTAAGTGCCATATTGAAAAAGATTTGGAAACTATTGGTGAAGGGTTTCAGGAAAAGCCGACGCGGGGTGTTTTCCGGCATTCAAAAGCCCTGAGTGACTCTTGTCAGGAATGTCACGTTGATACCGTGAAAGAAGGGGTGACAATGGTTGCCTTTTGGAAACGGTCAGATGTAGTTGCAATAAGAAACAGGGCCCATTCACTCGGACGTGATTGTCAAGTCTGCCACGAAAGTATGAGTAAAAGTACTCCATGGAAAAGCCACGAAACAAACTGGATAAAACGTCATGGAATATTCGCTGACGAAGAAATGGCATTATGTAATCTTTGTCATATCCAGGAAAACTGCCGTGAATGCCATCAGCGACAGGCACCCTCATCTCATGTTAATCTCTGGAGATGGCAAACCCATGGCATTGAGGCCTCATGGAACCGGCAAAACTGTCAGGTCTGTCATCAGGATGATTTTTGTGTAGCCTGCCATACATCTTCGAAGCCCAGATCTCATGTAGCTGGTTGGCGGAGTAATAATATTCATTGCTTGAATTGTCACTTATCTGCTTCGGAATGTTCCATTTGTCATACTAGGGGAGTACGTGATATACATGATGCATCTGCTCCGGCAATAAAACAACCATTTCATTCACTACTATTAAATCCAAATAATTGCCTTAATGCCTCATGTCATGTCGCTGGTGGTGCAAAACCGCCCCTTTTTGCCAATCATCTTATATTTACTGAAAGTGAATGCCTGAGTTGTCATCTCTGAAGATATCTTAACGGGATTTTCAACAGCCACGTCACCTAAATATGGTCAGCATCCTCTTTTTTCTGCCATATTTTACCTGTTTTGTTATAATTCAATATACTTAGCGAA
This sequence comes from uncultured Nitrospiraceae bacterium, assembly GCA_964410825.1. Taxonomy (GTDB): domain Bacteria; phylum Nitrospirota; class Thermodesulfovibrionia; order UBA6902; family UBA6902; genus CAZVHL01. The sequence goes on along the minus strand of CAYPIT010000074.1, from coordinate 920 downwards.
ACCAATTTTTTTATATAGATTTCACACGTCACATTTGCACCACAAGGGGGGAGAACTAATGGAACAAAAAGACTTTATTAATGGCTGCATCAAAGTAGAAAATTCTGTTGCATCTATTTACAACACCCTAATGGAAACATTCCCTGATAAAAAAGATTTTTGGGGAAGTCTGCTTAATGATGAGAGAGATCACATAGCATTTCTAAATGATGTCAAATCTTTCGAATTAATAACAGAAATGGAAAAATTAGATTTTCCTCCTTCTATGGATGTTATAAAGAAGACCATCAAATTGGCTGATAAAGTAACTGACAAACTTTGTGATAATTTAAGCTCCTTGAAAGACACTCTCATAATGGCCCTTAAACTTGAGGAATCAATGGTAGAAATCTACACAAACCAATTGATTGCTAAATTATTGTCCTGCGATGATGAAGAGCCTATTGTAAAAGTAATTGCTGATGAGAAAACTCATATTAACAGGATACGAAAAATGATAAAGCAAGTTTAATCATTTCATCAATATTAGTGAATCGGGGTTTTTGTAATAAGTACAGTGAGGCAGTTCTGATTGAAGAAGAATATTTTTCCCGAAAAAATTTCTCATCTTCCGGCTACTCTATGAAAAAGCAAGTTATTAATTTTAAAAGCTTTAATAACATAGGGAAGAGATATGCCCGTTTATCTTGTACAGCATGGAAAGAGCCTGCCTAAGGAGGAAGATCCGGAGAAGGGTCTTTCCGAAAAAGGTATCAAAGGGGTTAAAGGGATAGCGATAGTCGCCAAAGAATCCGGGATGAGCATCAATGAAAATTAATGTATTAAGCCGCAGAATTGCCCCTCAAGTTCTTCTTACAAAGTCCGATAAGATTCCTGAATCAGGAAGCAATAATAAATAAACATTCAGGAGGATATTATGC
>CAYPIT010000073.1:0-11499 GCA_964410825.1 uncultured Nitrospiraceae bacterium | reverse complement strand
TAGCTCAGTTGGTTAGAGCGCGCGCCTGATAAGCGCGAGGTCAGTGGTTCAACTCCACTTAGGCCCACCAACAGATTTTGCCTGTCGCAAAATCTGGGTTAAAAGTTGAAAGTCAGAAGTGAAAAGTTATAGAATACTAAAATTATTATTTTAAAATTTGTGAACTCGTGTACTTTTTTTACTTTTGACTAAAAATTTGTGAAACAAATTTTTCGGGGGTGTAGCTCAGCTGGGAGAGCACCTGCTTTGCAAGCAGGGGGTCATCGGTTCGATCCCGTTCACCTCCACCATTTTATATTTATAATGGCGTCCGCCTCGCTCTTGCCGTGCGAGGCGGATAAATTATGTAGGAAATTTCATAGAAAGAACCTGCCTTTTCTCTTCCTCAGTTGTCTTCCTTCAATAGGTGAAATATTTCAGCATGGTAACCTCTCAATTTCAGGGTAAATCTTTCTGTTGATTTTTATTATTGCTTTAAAATACTTTCTAAAATAGCCATAACATTAATCCGGAATATTTTTTAAATTTTAAAAAATACAGAAAGATTTTCCCCTATTCATGAGATTTTTTAGACTCGTGATAAATACTGTTTGCCATGAAAAACAATAGAATAACCGCAGAAACTGTTTTTAAAGTATGAGGGATAATGTCACCTGCTTTGCCTATCGTGGCTTTAATATCTATCCCTGAGGTCAAATAAATCTGGTTAAGAATTATACCCATAATTATTGCACATAAACAAATAGATGCTAAATATATTAATGCCGATCTCTTACCTAAAAACTTCCCAATGACTGTTAAAGAAGCTGCATTTGTGGCAGGTCCAGCAAGGAGAAAAACTAAAGCAACGCCCGGACTCATTCCTTTTGCAATTAGAGCAGCAGCAATGGGCGTGGAAGCAGTAGCACAGATATAGAGCGGAACACCTACAACAAGCATTAGAACCATTGGCTGCCATCCATAGCCTAAGTAATTCTCAATTATATTCTCAGGCACAATGTAAGAAATAACCCCTGCTAGGCCTATGCCGATTAACAGCCATTTTGAAATATCTCCTAAAAAGTCTACAAAGGCATAGTGAAGCCCTTTTGTTATTCTGTGCGATAAGCTATGGTCATGATTTTGAGAACAATTTTCTTCTTCCTCGCAAAATATGCATGATTCTTTAATCGCTTCTATGTTTTCTTCTGCCTTTTTGTCATGGAACAGATTTTCAACAATACCTGCTGTCATGGCTGTGATAAAAGCAGCAACGGGCCTGAAAACAGTCATTAAAGGGTCAATAAGCGCGTAAGTTATAGCCATTGAGTCCACACCTGATTCTGGAGTAGATATAAGAAACGAAACAGTTGCTCCTTTAGAAGCACCCTGCCGTCTCAGGGACATTGCTGTTGGTAACACCCCGCAGGAGCATAAAGGAAGCGGTACTCCAAACAAAGCTGCATAGAAAACAGACTTTATCTTTTGATTGCCTAAGTACTTTACTATTTGTTCCTTTCTGACGAAGGCCTGAATAAGTCCGGCTACAAAAAGTCCAAACAATATATAAAGACTCGATTCATCCAGGATTTCCCATGATTCAAACAATATCCCTATACCGGCTGTCTTAATATTTTCAAACATGGCGTCTTAATAATTATTCTCTGATATGCTTTAGCCCTTCATTGAACAATGTTGAAATATGCTTATCGTCTAAGGAATAAAAGACCATCTTGCCGCTTTTTCTGTATTTGACCAATCTGGAATTCCGCAATATCCTGAGCTGATGAGATACTGCTGAGATACTTACATTCAGCAAATTGGAAATATCACACACACAGAGCTCTTTTTTTGATAGAGCAAAAATTATCTTCGCGCGGGTCGGATCAGACAATATACCAAAGGTTTGAGAAAGATTATTTACCTCCTCATCTTTTAACATTTGTTTTTTAAGAGCATTAACCTTAGCTTTATCCACGTATTTGATTTCACATATGTCTTTTTGCTTTCGCGGCATGTTTTTTACCTTACTATAGTTGAATACTTGTTCAAATATAATATATTTAGACTATATGTTCTGTCAATCTGTATGGATAAAGGGAAAGCAGATTCAATACTTGCAAAAAACACTTGACTCAGTACTTAGGTACAGGGTTTATAATGTAAATAGGAGGTAAGACAATGGAAACGTTAACAATAGGAAAACTGGCAAAAAGAGCTGATGTAAATATAGAGACAATCCGCTATTACGAAAGAAGAGGGCTTATTCCGAAACCTCGGAGAAGAGAGTCCGGCTACCGCGAATATTCTGATGAGACAGCCAAACGTATTCTATTTATCAAACGTGCCAAGGACCTGGGATTTTCTCTAAAGGAGATTAATGAACTCTTATCGCTTAAACTGGATCCCGGAACATCATGCTCTGAAGTCAGAAAAAAAGCTGAAATGAAACTTGAAGATATAGAAAGTAAAATCAAAACTCTTCGGAAAATGAAAAAGGCGCTTGTAAATTTAACAAATTCTTGTAGCGGCTCTGGCCCTGTCAGGGAATGCCCCATTCTTGAGGCATTGGAAAAATAAGTGAAAGGAGGTCCAGCCATGACAGACAAAAGGAAAATAGAGGTTTTCAGTGCGGGATGCCCGGTTTGCGATGACTCAGTCAAACTTGTAAACAATCTTGCCTGTCCGTCTTGCGAAGTTACTGTTCTGGATATGAAAACACCTGAAATTGCTGATAGGGCGAAAACCCTTGGAATACGTTCCGTCCCTGCTGTGGTTATTGATGGCAAGCTCGCTGAATGCTGTACCGGAAGTGGTCCGGATGAAGCAACACTGAAAGCAACAGGACTTGGCAAACCATTGTCCTGAAAACTGTGGGAATGCAGGGAGGCGTGCTGATCGGTGCGCTGCCAGCAATGCCACTCCCGGTGTGGCCAGTATTTGTGACCACACCAGGAGTGGAATAAGGTGTTTCTGAATGAGAAAATCAAAAACAGTTCTTCTGTCAGTTGTTTTGATAACTGGCTTCACATTGATAGTAGTTGCCGGATTGAAAGGGTGGGATAATTTAATTGTTCCCAATCTGGCAAAATTAGACCAGTCTCCGCTTCCGGTATTGCTTGGCTTTTCATTCCTGGCAGGGCTGGTTTCATTTTTTGCGCCCTGTGCATTTGCCCTGTTTCCGGGATATGCAGCTTTTTATCTGGGAACAGAGGAAGAGAAAAAAGAACATCCTGCGGTGCTCGGCATTGTTGCTTCATCAGGAGTAGTTTCTTTTTTCATCGTATTAAGCGGAATAATTATCATTATAGGCAAAGGTATCATTAAATATCTTCCTTATCTTGCCCCGGCCATGGGATTTATTTTGATTATCCTGGGTCTTGTATTATTTGCCGGTTATTCTTTTAAAACAGGCATGATTCAGAGAATATTGGACAGATTAAGGTCTGAGGATACACGATCAAAGAGGAACATTTATCTGTACGGGTTCGGGTACGGAGCAGTTTCTATCGGCTGCACACTTCCGTTATTATTTGCGATGATTATTGTCCCGCTGACCACCGGAAAAATCTTTACGGTGTTTTTATCCCTGTTGGTTTTTTCGATTGCAATGAGCATTCTCATGATATCAGTGACATATCTGGTTGCATGGTCTGAAAATAACCTGATTATGAAGATGGTGAAATCAACCGTAACAATCAAGAAACTGAGTGGCCTGGCGCTGGTGCTGATAGGGGCTTTTTTAGTTTATTATAATCTCTTTTACAGCATGTTAATGTGATTTAACAGAAACGCGGAGGCTTTAAATGAAATTAATAATAACCCATTTTGTTGCTGTCTGGATTATCTTCCTCGTCCTTTTTGTATCAGGATGTACAGCGCAGAATAATACCCTGGATGATCAATCCAGTATTTCAGAATTAAGTCAAAGTACACGAATTACCGAAATTGCACTTCCCGGGATGTTTTGTCAGGCCTGCGCGCGGAACGCTAAAATTGCATTTCAGGGGATAAACGGTGTTATTGAAGCAACGGTAGATATTGAAACTAAAAAAGGCATGGTCATTTATGAGTCCGCTGCAATTTCAAAAGAATACATAATACAGAACCCTGTGATTCAGGCGTATGACGGAAAAATATTGAGTGACCGGGAATATAGGTAATAAGGGTTCGAGGATTCAAGGTTTCGAGGGTTCGAGGAAAGGATGAATATGGTCAGGAAAGTACAGATTCTTAAGACTCCGGGGTGCAGTTCCTGTGCAAAAGTAACAGACCTTATAATGAAAATCAGGGAAGATGAGAATCTGGAATTTGATATTGAGGAATTAGACATAACTCAGCATACGGATTTATTGCAAAAATATCAGATAATGGTCTCTCCGGGGATCATCATAGACGGTAAATTAGAATTTACAGGGATGCCGGGCGAGAAGAAACTGAGAGGAAAATTGATATAAAAAATTCTTGACACTGTGCCATTTATTGAATAGAAAGTAAAATCTGAAAAAATTGTCTTGAGTTTATGATTCATATGATATGTTTACACAGGCTTTTTTGTTCTTATATAAGAAGCAATGCCTGAGAGTGTAATTAAAAACGAGGTGGTACTATGAAAAAAATTCTATTAACAGGATTCACAATACCGGCAATAACATCAAGTTACAGTTATGCCCAGATGGGTCCCGGCATGATGGGCCCCGGTATGATAAACTGGGGTTATGGGATGGGATGGGGCTGGTCCATCATTATGATGGCTTTCTGGATTTCGGTGATTGTAGGGATTATTTTTCTGATCCGATGGGTAGTGCTGTCATCTGACAGAAAACGTGAAACTAAATCAGAGGATTCAGCAATGGATATTCTGAGGAATCGATATGCCAGGGGAGAAATAAACAAAGAGGAGTTCGAAGAGAAGAAAAATGCCTTGGCATAGCAGAATAAGATAAACAAAATCTGTTCTTGAATTATTATGCGGAGGATCGGACTTAACAATGAAAATTGACTGTTATATCTCTGAGGGATGCAGTTCAGAGGCACAACTCAGGGAAAATCTGAAAGCAGCCCTTGTCGATAGCTCTGTCAAACCGGATATTCAGTTCCATAGAACCAATGAAGAAGAGGCGAAGAAAAATGGTTTGATGGGATCGCCTTCCGTCCTGATTGATGGTGTTGATATCCTGCCGGGCGAAATACCGGGTATGTCCTGAAGGGTGTTTCAAGACGAGTCCGGGAGGCTCGTACCTGTTCCGTCAATCAGTATGTTGAGGGATGCTGTTCATAAAAGGATAAAAGAGGAGGGATAACGATGAAAAAACTTTTTTGCTGTGTATTAATTTCGAGTCTGTTATTTATTCCATTTATTCTTCATGCAGCAGAAGAAAAAGAGATATTTCTTGTTCACCTGAAAACCAGTTTGAAAAAAGATGACGCACAGATATGCGTTGCCTACAATGTCATGTGGGCTGCGTTGGAGGACGGCCATAAAGTTAAAGTGCTTGTTGATGCAGATGCCATCAATACATACAAAATGGGCTGGGGAGGAAAAGACGATATTGAGGGGTACAAGATCCCGGAAAATCTAAGGCAGGCATTATCTAAACAGTTCAATGTTTCACCTGAATCAGTTCCCAAAACATACGGAGCTTTTTTATTGATGATGAAAGAAAAAGGCGTTGAATTCTTTATCAATACAGGATTTCTCATTGTCTCAAAAATTGGCACTCCTGATGATCCACTAAAAAAAGTTTCAAACAAATTCTTTAAACCAGTTACTTTAAAAGATATGGTGCGAATGAGGACTGAAGCTAAATATTACATGGTGTACTAGTGTATACAGGGAATGTATAAGGAAAACAAAAAGACTAACCCATGGGGGATACACCATTTTTTTTCGTATTTGCATATTAGCAGTAATTAATGTTATTATTTCAACCGTTGAAACAAGATTTCCGGTGACTATGCCGGAGGGGTTACACCCGTTCCCATTCCGAACACGGTAGTTAAGTCCTCCAGGGCTGATGATACTTGGGCTGTGAGGCCCTGGGAAAGTAAGTCGTTGCCGGATTAAAATTATTTTTTGATAGCGCCTGGTCTAAAAACCGGGCCTTTTTTTTAGGGTGGTGATGGACTATGTAGACTATAAGAAATTTAAATTTATAAATTTGTACCTTGACATGCAATAATTCACTGGATTATTATTATGTTCACTTTTTTAGCCCGTATTATTTGCACGGCAAAGCAGGTATCCAAAAAAAAAACGTTTTGGGAGCGGCTTTTACTGATTTGGTTTCTGATACACTGTGTATATTAATACGTTTTATAGATATGTAATATAAAAATAAATGTTGCCGTATTCAAAACGTTTTTTTTTTGGATACCTGCTTTGATTTAAGATATTTATGAATAATTCAGGTTAGAAGGAATTTATGCACGAACTTCCGTTAATATTTCCGGTTACCAAAATTATTGCTATGGGCATACCTCCTTATGTCGCATATTCATGGGTTGCGACTTTAATTATACTGGCTGTTGCGCTGGTTGCCGGCAGGTCTCTTTCACTTGTGCCAAGGGGAACCCAGAATCTCGTTGAAACAATCCTCGAATTCTTTCTGGACCTTGCCGAAACGTCGATCGGCCATATGGGCAGATTCTTTTTCCCGTTAATAGCGACTCTCGGCATATATATTTTTGTATGTAATTTTATGGGGCTTATCCCCGGTTTCGAGGCTGCTACAAGTAATATAAATACAACTGCGGCTTTGGCGATTCCTGTTTTTCTTGCTACGCACATATGGGGTATCAAAATTCATAAATTTGGTTATATTAAACACTTTGTAGGGCCTGTACGTTCGCTTCCCGCGCTGCCGTTGATGATTTTGATGTTCGTAATTGAAGTGATTGGCCATATTGCCAGGCCGCTTACGTTATCGGTCAGATTATTTGGCAATATGATTGCAAAGCATAAAATCATAATTATCCTGGGCATACTGGCTCCTGCATTTGTCCCGACAGCAATATTAGGGTTGGGTGTGCTGGTGTCTGTTATACAGGCATTTGTTTTTGTTTTGCTTACTACGCTGTATCTTGCCGGTGCTGTAGAAGAAGCACATTAAATCATAATAATAAAAAGAGTTCTATACGAAAGGAGGAAAAATGAAAAGATTTGTAACTGCTATCCTGCTGTTGCTCACTCTGATCTGCCTGATAGCTCCAGTTGCTTTTGCTGCGGAGGCTGTTGCTGAGGGTGTTGTCTCTGGTGAACAAATGGGTTATTTCAGTATGGCTGCGTTAGCATGTGGTCTGGGCATTGGGCTGGCTGCCTTAGGTACAGGCATAGGGCAGGGAATCGGGCTTGCCAAGGCTGCTGAAGGTGTTGCAAGAAACCCGGGTGCTTCAGGAAAGATCACAACAACCCTGATTATCGGTCTTGCAATGATCGAGTCACTATGTATTTACGCCCTTGTTGTTGCTTTGATTATCCTCTTTATGAAGCCATTCGGCGTTTAAACAGTAAATTTAAAATATCTGAATTATAAAAAGAAAAGGCGGTTATATTCCGCCTTTTCTTTTTTGTTTTGCTAGTCCATATTATTCACCCGGCAAAGCAGGCATCCAAAAAAAAACGGTTTGAATACGGCAACAAGCATTTATATGAAACAGATCTATATAACTCATTAATATACACAGTGTGTCAGAAGCCAAATTAGTAAAAGCCGCTCCCAAAACGTTTTTTTTTGGATGCCTGCTTTGATTCAAGATATTTATGAATAATTCAGGATAGTGATGCAACAATTTTTGTCTAAAATTGTTAAAATTTTATTATTCCAGTAATCTTGTAATCTCAGCTCTATATTATCATTCGGAACGAAGTTAGGAATCCTCCCTATGATTCGAGTTCAAAGGAGAATATATTGGGGTTATTTGACAAACTCAAATCAGGCTTATTTAAAACTAAAAAATCACTTGTTGATGACACGGAAGCCCTTGCCAGGGGAAGAAAGGTTGACGATAATCTGATTGATGAGTTTGAGGAGATGCTCATTATGGCTGATGTCGGTCCACAGGCATCGATGACCATAGCCGGAGCATTAAGAGAAAAGATTAAGCACGACAGGATAAAGGATGAAACAGATCTTAAACTGGCATTCAAAGAAGAGGTCAAGAATATTCTTAAAGAGGGACACAAAGTTATCTGTGCTGGAGAGAATCCTTACGTTATTCTTACTGTAGGAGTGAACGGAGTTGGAAAAACAACAACGATTGGCAAACTCGCACGGCGCTTTACGGATCTCGGATTTTCTGTTACGCTCGCGGCTGCGGATACTTTCAGGGCTGCCGCAATTGAACAGCTCGAAATATGGGCTGACAGGGCAGGTGCACAAATTGTAAAGCATCGAAGCGGTGCTGATCCGGCTGCTGTTGCGTTTGACGCGGTGGCATCCGCCAGGTCCAGGAAAGTTGATATAGTAATTATCGATACAGCCGGCAGACTACATACTAAATCTAATCTTATGGAGGAACTGAAGAAGATCAGACGTGTTGTCAGCAGGGAAAAGAGTTCAGCGCCCCATGAAGTGCTTCTTGTGGTTGATGCGACTTCCGGGCAGAATGCTATTAATCAGGCAAAGATTTTCAATGATGCGGTGGGTGTTACCGGGATCGCACTCACAAAGATTGATGGCACTGCTAAAGGAGGAATCATACTGGCGATTAATAAAGAACTGGACATTCCTGTAAAATTAATAGGTGTTGGAGAATCTGTTGAAGATCTTCAGGATTTTGAACCCTCTGATTTTGTGGAGGCTTTATTTGGGTAAATTATTTGTATTGTATGCAATGCTGATGCTTATCCCCTGCAGTCTGTATGCAGAGGTATATTCACTTAATGACCTGTTCGTGTCTGCACTTCAAAAGAGTGAGGTGATAAAAATTGCGGAGGAAGATATTAATATATCAGAACGCGGCAAGGACAAGGTTCTCTCGCAGTTTTCCCCAACACTTTCAGCTTTTGGCGAGCATACAAGGTACACCAAAGAAAAGTTTCGTTCCACTACACTGTTACAACCAAACTTTACTAATGAATGGGGAGTAAGCATTGACCAAACATTATCATTGAGCGGAAAAGAATTTACTGCGTTAAGAAAGGCAAAGAAGGGAATAGAAAAAAGCAGACTGGACCTCGATTCAGTTAAAGAAGACTATCTGTTAAATATTGCATCACAGTATTACCTGGCGCTCAGGGCAAACAGGGAAGTTGAAATAGCAGGCGCCAACCTGGAAAGACTTACAAAACACAGGGATGCGTCGAAGAAAAGGCTTGAGGTGGGTGAAGCTACTAAAACAGTACTGTTAAGGGCAGAGGCAGAACTTGCAGGCGCTCAGTCTGAGATGATAATGGCCGAGAATGATTTAAAAATATCAAAGACCCGCCTTGCAAAGACAGCAGGCATAAGTGGGAGTTATGATTTGAAAGAACCTGAGCCCGGCATCGATAGGGAGTCAACGGTGCAGGATTCGATAAACCGGGAGTTTTTGATAGAAGAATGCGGTCAATCAACACTGGAGTGTCTTCGAGAAATGGCGTTTTCAAACAGGGCTGAGATTAAATCCATGGCTGTCCGGAAAAAAATGGCTGAAGATGAGGTCCAGTTCAGAAAAGGTTCATACTGGCCTGACCTTTCGTTGGAAGGTGTATATGTAAAACAGGAGAATGAGCCTTCCACTTCTTTTGGACTGGAAGAAAGAATGTATGGAGTTGTGAAACTTGATATCCCTATCTTTGAAGGAGGATTGACAAGGGCTGAGGTTAGCGAGGCGAGGGCAAAGCTTAGACAGACAGAATACAGTCTTTCGGATTTAAAGAAAGCGATCGCTGTAGAGGTCGAAAACTCATATCTTATTGTTACTACAGAAGCATCAGTCCTGGAACATATAAAAGCGGAGTCTGAATACGCACAAGACAATTATAATGTCATAACCAAACAATTTGAATTCGGTCTGTCTGACAGCATAGATGTTATTGATGCAAACACACTGCTTGTTACTTCAGAAAGAAAACTTGTCAATACAGAATATGTTTATAAACTTGCGATATTGAGATTAAAGCGGGTAACAGGAATGCTTTTAAGTTCAGTAACAAGTGACAACTAACAAGTAAGACGTAAGAAGTTAGTGTCTGTGCATAAAGTCAGTTTTTGTCATTCCGGCTTGACCGGAATCATGTCGCCTGATGACTCCCGACAAGCGGGAGTGACAGAATTCAATTAATACAAAAAAGGATATATCAATGAATAATTTAATTAAAACACTAACCGTAGCTGTTGCTTTATTCTGTTTCAGTGTTCCTGTTTATGCACAGGGAGAAAAGGCCGGGAGCATGCCGCCGGCAAAAGTGGTCGTAGCAGAGGTCAAGACCGGAATGATCGCGCCTGAGTCTGAGTTTATCGGCACTGTTTATTATCAGGAGGTGTCAGATGTTGCTTCTGAAGTCGAAGGGCTGGTTATAGCTGTCAATTTTGAAGATGGGCAGAGAGTGGATAAAGGCGCCATGCTTGTTAGTCTTGGTTCTGATTTACTGCAAAAATCGCTTAAGGCTGCAAGGGCAAGTCATGAGCAGACACTGTCAGATCTTAAAAAAGCGAGAAAGGACTTTAGAAGGGCTAAAGATTTATTTAAAGAGGAGCTTATATCAGAGCAGTCATTTGATGAGAGCAAATTCAATTTAAAGAGCCTTGAAAACAAGGCTCTGTCCCTTGAAGCTGGAGTTGAACGTTTTGAGGCAGAGCTTGTTAAGAAGAACATTAGATCACCTTTTAAAGGAATCGTTATAAAGAAGCATATTGACAGAGGAGAATGGCTGAGTCAGGGATCGGTCATCGCTACGATTGCAAAAGATGATGTCGTGGATATTCTTGTTAATGCTCCGGAATCGGTCATCAGGCATCTTGAAATAGGAATGGAGGTGAATGCAGTTGCGGGCATCGAGAGGATTACCGGAAATATTATTGCACTTATTCCAAGTGGAGATCTGTCCACAAGAACATTTCCTGTGAAAATACGAGCTAAGAATAATTTCTCTCTTTTGGAGGGAATGGGAGCGAAAGTATCACTGCCGATAGATGCAAAAAAGAAAGTATTCATTGTTCCAAGAGATGCGGTCATGACTGTATTCGGCAATACCGTGGTATATGTGGTCAATGATTCTAAAGCTATGATGATAACGGTCATGATTGTTGGTTATGATGGAATGATTGCCGGGATTCAGGGTCAGGGACTTATAGAAGGAATGCAGGTAGTTGTAAAGGGGAATGAGAGACTCAGGGAAGGGCAGGAAGTGACAGTGCAAAAATAGTGATTTTTAACGCGTGGTTGTAGATTAAAAATCAAAATTAAAAGGTTAAAATTAAGGAAGAGATTCAATAAAATTTTTTCCTTATTTTTGATTTTTTATACTTACTTTTTAATTTTTTAGCTCATCATGGATATAGTTCAATTTTCGATAAAAAAACCTGTCACAGTTAT
>CAYPIT010000072.1:0-11534 GCA_964410825.1 uncultured Nitrospiraceae bacterium | reverse complement strand
GGGATCTGAATAAAACTTTTCCTGCCCCGGGCAGGAGTATCGATGTCTTAAAAGATATTACGTTTGATATCCATAAAGGCGAAATGACCGCCATGATGGGACCTTCGGGAGTCGGCAAAAGCACTTTACTCCATATACTCGGAACTCTGGACAGGCCTACATCCGGAACCGTGCTGTATAACAATAAAAATGTGTTTGAGCTCAAGGATGATTATCTGGCTGACTTCAGGAGCAGGTCGGTTGGATTTGTTTTCCAGTTTCATCATTTATTGCCTGAATTCAATGCTATCGAAAACACTGTGATGCCTGGCCTTATTGCGGGAATGAGATATAAAGATGCATGTAAAAAGGCGACACGATTGCTGGAAGAAGTAGGGTTATCTGGAAGATTATCGCATAAGCCTGGTGAATTATCCGGTGGCGAGCAGCAGAGAGTTGCTTTAGCAAGGTCTCTTATGCTTGATCCTGAAATTGTTCTTGCTGATGAACCTACTGGGAACCTTGATACTCAGACTGGTGAGGACATGTTCAGACTTTTACTGGAACTGAATAAGAAGGGTATTACCTTTATCCTGGTGACCCATAATGAAAGCCTTGCGTCACAATGCGGAAGGACTATAAGAATGAAAGATGGAAGGATAGTCTAACTGATCCTCCTGCTTCTATAATATGTTGACGTACCTTTCTGATGACACCTTTGAAACATTCCTGCACCAGATATCGAACAGCGATTCTATTGACCTCAGTCGTGTAAACTTTATCGATCCATATGGAATGGTCGGAGTTCTGGAGGCGGGCAGATATCTCGAATCCAGTATTGCAGAAAAGAACTTGATACTCCCTTCATCAGAAAACGTGCTGCGATATCTGGAAAGAATGGATTTTTTTAAATATGCGGAGCAGTATTTTAATCTCATTCCTGAGAAACGGGAGTTATCCGAAAAATATTTAAGAAGCCATTATACAGATGTCCTGCTTGAGATTACACCTATCGCGAAATCAGACGACATTCATTTTATTGTTGGCAAGGTCAAAAAAAGGGCCCACACGATCTTGCATAAACATCTTCATTATAATGAAAAGGCTATAAATGGTTTCATCGTCTCTTTATCTGAAATCTGCCAGAACATAGTAGAGCATAGTGAACATACCGGTTTTGTCGGCATTCAAAAGTATCGTTTTCATAAGCTTGACAGAAATGTGGTGAAGATAGCGGTTATGGATTTAGGTATAGGATTCAGGTTATCCCTTTCGCAGAGAGTCCCGATGAAGAATGATCTTAATGCCATTGAAGATGCCCTGCTTCACGGGATGTCCCGGCATAAGGATAAGGGCAGGGGACATGGGCTTACAGGAGTGAAACGGTTTGTAAGACAGTGGAATGGCAAGATTTCTATTCGATCGGGGACTGCCCGTTATTCGATGATACCTGATTGGGGGTGGGGCAGGGAGCGGGATAGAAACCTTGTTTTTTTCCCGGGTTCACAGATAAACATTATGCTGCCGGAAGTCGGTTCATAGTGTTCGATATTGAGTAATTCATGATACCTGATATTTCCCGCCTTGATTTAAAATCCTAACTTATATACATAGAAGTATTTTTCAATAAATATAAGATGTTGGCCTCGCTTTTTCCTCTTGACAAATAATATCATTTATGCTTCAATTGAATCAATTGAAGCATTATATATTGTTGAGAACAGTTATAAGATAAATAATATATATGGCGTATCACAGGCGTTTCGAAAAAAAATTTTCACAGGAACCTGATAAATACGTTGAAGTGTTTTCTGAATTTGACTTTGAATACATGTATGATGGTTGCGATTTTTTCTGCCCCAACTGTAGCAGGATTCTTGAATGTATGACATACAGTGAGATAAAGAGCGGGTGGGAATCTTTTTATATGTAATATTTTTATCCGGATTTAGAAGAACAAAGACATAATTGTTTAAGGAATGTTTTTTATTGAGGGATGAGAATATACTGCAAAGTTTATTCATATTGTTCGTAAGATAATGATCATTGTATTTATAAAGGGGGGAGGATTATGCAAGGAAGCAGAGTAAAAGAGAAACGGAATGATTCAGGCTGCGAAATAAATATTTTCAAGAACAGACGACTGAATTCGGTAAAAAGAAATTTTGCGATTGGTGCACAACGAATCGGACTGCCTCAGTCTGCAGGTAAGGAATCATCATGCATAAAAAAGCAGATTAGCAAGAATTAAAACCGAATTCCTTATTAATTACTCGCATAGGCAAAATTATATTTCAACTTATATTTTAAAGTGGTCAATATGGATAATTGTCTTTTTATTTTTGTGCAATTAAATGATTAGGGAAAACATTGGAAAGCGTTATTGATGTATGACTATTTATAGCCTCTACAGGTTTCTGAAGGAAGAACTCAAAAACGGATCGAGTGACCTGGTCACCAGACCTTCGGGTCAAGTGATGAGAGTTCGGATCGAGAAAAATATCGAAGCCGAAAAAAATGGGGAGGTTATCGCTCTTGATTTCTCAGAAATCGGAATTATCGACTATTCATGCGCGGATGAGGTAGTGGCCAAACTGATATCCCGACTTTGGGGAAATGAGTATGGAGACAGATACATCATCTTGACCGGGCTGAATGATAACCAGAAAGAAAATATAGAGGTAGCCCTTGAGCGGAAAGACCTGGCTGTCATAGCAAGGATGAGAGACGGAAGGGAAATTCTCCTCGGGAACTTGAATAATTATTTGCGTGAAACTCTGGAAATTGTTATAACTAAAGATAGAATAAGGACAAAAGACCTTTCCGAAATAATGAATCTTGAGGCTAATACCAGCGGAACACGGCTGTTGAACCTGCATAAAAAACATCTTGTAAAGAGATCTGAAGAGATCAAAGGTGGGGGACGGATCTGGGTATATGACAGGCTCTGAAAAAGAGGTAGTGACATTTTTTGTTTACAAGTTAATACACATCAAGTATTATCTTATACATTAAATATATATCTGTATTATATATGGCATTGGTTAATCACATAAAAATACTGAGGCCATATAATTATTAAAGATGGAAACTAATATTGCATTTCTGTTTTCAGGGGTCATTATCGGTGGCGTTTCGGTATGGCTTATTTCCTATCTGTTTTATTCAAAAAAGGGTGTTCAGCTTGAGGGCATGGCGAAGAGCGCCGAAGCCGTAAACAATGAACTCAGACAACAGATCGAAAAATTACGGCAGGAACTTATCTTGGTTCAGAATGATCTCAAGAAAGAATCAGAAATCAGGTCTGCGCGTGAAGCACAGTATCATGAAGCTGAGAAAAACCTGCGGTCCATAGAAGAAGAGCTATCCGATAAATTTAAATCTATTTCGCTGGATGCGCTCTCGAAAAATTCTGAAGAATTTTTGAAACTTGCCGAACAAAAACTGAAATCCCAGACAACCGAAGGAACGAAAGAGCTTGAAGGGAAAAAAGAGCTGATAGAGAAAAGCCTTCTGGAGATGGACAAAACACTTACCGATGTCAGGCAGAAGATTGAAGATGTTAGCAAGGGGAACGTAAGGGTTTCTTCACTCATGGAAAATCATGAGAAAGTCACTTCCAAGCTAAGAGATACTACCGAACACTTGAAGCAGGCACTTGCAAGCTCCAAGAAAAGAGGTGAATGGGGGGAGCGAATGGCTGAGGACATTATTAAGCTGGTTGGTATGATCGAAGGGGTGAATTACATAAAACAGAAGACTCTGGAAGGGTCTTCCGGAAGACCGGATTACACTTTTTTTATGCCAAATAAATTAAAGATCAATATGGATGTTAAGTTCCCGCTGGATAATTATATTAATTATCTGAACGCTCAGTCAGACCATGACAGGAAGCGATTCAGGGAAGATCTGCTTAAAAACACCAAGTTGATGATCAAACAGGTTACTACCCGTGATTATATCAATCCCTCGGACAATACAGTAGATTATGTCCTTATTTTTATTCCTAATGAGCAGGTATACAGCTTCATTAATGAAGCTGACATCACGCTCATGGACGAGGCTTTGAAACAAAAAGTGGTTTTATGTTCTCCTTTCACGCTGTATGCGGTACTTGCTGTTATAAGACAGGCTGCTGAAAATTTCAATCTTGAAAAGACTGCGTTAGAAATCAAAAATCTCATGGGAGAGTTTTATAAACAGTGGAAAGCCTATAACGAGAAATTCGATAGTATGGGAGAAAAACTGGATGCTGCCAAGAGAGAGTATGATACTTTGACCACTACGAGAAGCAATATGCTTGAAAGGCCGCTGAAAAAAATTGATGCGTTAAAGAAGCAGGACGAAGTTGCATTTGAGTCTGATATAAGAATTAACAAAGCATCGTTGTTCAGAAAAAGAGAGTTGAGCAATTAATATAGATTAAAAGGAAAATAAGTTTTTTTGAGCAGTTAACAATAATTAACTAAAAGGAGGGCGCTATGGCAGACAAATTAAGTCAGGAGGAGTTCATAACAAAGGCTATTGTTAGTCTCAGAAAAGAAGGGTACAAGGGCATACACACTGTTTATTCCGGGTTTAACACAGCGTTTAAGGAGTACTTTGAAGGAGCGAATCCGATAGAAGCAACAAATAAGCTTGCCGGAGAAGGGAAGATCGTGATAAGACCGGTTAAAGGCGGTGTAATGCTGTATCTTCCGAAAGAGGCCCCTGCGAGTCAGGATATCGGCGGCGATGCATTGAAAAAGATGGGTCTTTAATAACGCACTGGCAAATAACAATAGAGGAACGTCAAGTTGGCCAGTATTGTTGATCAAACAGTTGAAATAAGAGAAATATGGAGCGGTTTTCAGGCATCAAGAGTTTTGATCACAGCAAACAACCTCAAAATATTTGACCATCTGAAAAAACAGAAAACAGCTGACGAGATTGCACATAAACTCAAAGGGGACAGGCGCGCAACCGAAATTCTGCTTGATGCACTTGCGGGCCTCGGTCTTTTGAGGAAACAGCAGGGCAGATATAAAAATGCTGTGATAGCTTCCAGACTATTAGTCTCAGGCAGTTCTTATTATCAGGGCGATATAATTAAACATACCGACTCGCTCTGGGATCGATGGCAAGATCTCGATAAAATAGTAAAGACCGGAAAACCCTCTCAGAAATCACGTAATCATGAAGCTTTTATTTTGGGTATGCACAATCTCGCTGTTTTGCGGGCAAAGGAGATCGTCCGGGAGATCGGCCTGACCGGAATAAAAAAGGCGCTTGACCTTGGGGGCGGCCCCGGAACATATGCTATCGAGATGGCGTCGAACGGGGTGATAGTCACACTGTTTGATTTACCTGAGACAGTTGAAATTGCCAGAGGTATTGTATCTCGATCTGAAGCCAGGAACAGGAACATAAAGTTTATTGGGGGTGACTTTCTCAGAGATGAAATCGGGGATGGTTATGACCTGGTGCTGGTGAGTCAGATACTGCATATGTTTTCTGATAAGGTAAATATAGGGCTCCTGAAAAAATGCAGGAAAGCGCTCAGAGATAATGGGAAAGTGGTTGTACAGGATTTTTTTATAAATAAAGCCAGGACTCAGCCGGTCAGCAGTTCATTATTCGCTATTAACATGCTTGTCAATACAGATGGGGGAAGAACATACTCTCCATCTGAGATTAAAGGCTGGTTATTGAAGGCGGGTTTCAGAACTATTCGAAAAAAAGTTCTGGCTGACGGGCTTCTGGTAAGCGCAAGAAAATAATTTTTGAAACATTCTTAATGGAAATTCATGAGTAAGCTGTCATTATCAATACGTGAGCAGACAGAAGAGATAGAGAAAAAGACGCTGCATCCCAGAGCATGCCTCAGTTCGCAAAGCAGCGGCAGGCAAAAAAGAGAAAAGCAGGATGAGATCAGGACCTGTTTTCAGAGAGACAGGGACAGAATTATTCATTCAAAATCGTTCAGAAGATTAATACATAAGACTCAGGTTTTTCTGGCGCCCAAGGGTGACCACTATAGAACGCGCTTAACCCATACGCTTGAAGTTTCACAGATAGCAAGGACCATATCACGGGCACTCAGGCTCAATGAAGACCTGACAGAGGCTATAGCTCTGGGACATGATCTTGGACACACACCTTTTGGCCATGCTGGAGAGGATATTCTGCGCGAGATCTATCCGGGAGGTTTTGACCATTACAAGCAGAGCCTTCGAGTTGTTGATTTGCTTGAAAGAAACGGGCGCGGTCTTAACCTGACTTTTGAAGTAAGGGACGGGATCGTAAAGCACTCAAAGGGGAAGGGTGACATCTTCTCGTCCAGAAATATGAGTTCAACTCTTGAAGGCCAGATCGTAAGGATTTCGGATATTATTGCGTATGTTAATCATGATATTGATGATGCTGTAAGGGCAGGAGTTCTGAAACGCTCAAATATACCTTCTCAATTTTTCAAAATTGGGGAAACCCAGGCGAAGAGGATTGATGCGATGGTTAAAGATGTCATATATCAATCCAGCCGGTCAGGGCTGAAAGAGATCATAATGAGCGAAAAGATTAAGAAAATTACGTATGCTTTAAGGAATTTTCTTTATGAGAGTGTCTATGAGGGTGATTTGTCAAAACAGGAGTTCAGGAAAGCCAGGAAGATACTTCTTGATTTATATCACTATTATTTGGAACATACTGATGAAATATTCAAAGAATTTCCGAAAGAAATGATTGCTGAAAGGGAGAAAATAGTGTGTGATTTCATAGCCGGCATGACCGACAGCTTTGCGCTTATGATGTATGAACGGCACTTTCTGCCCCAGCCATGGCTTGTCTTTTAGACAAACTGTTAGTAAAATTTCAAGAATTTAAATTATTTTGCCTTGACAATGGGGTTATGTCCCCTTATAATTTAACAAAAATGTTAGGAGGGTGCTATGACAAAAGCTGATTTAGCGGACAGGCTTTATGAAAAGGTCGGTCTTCCTAAAAAAGAAGCTACTGCAATGGTAGAAACACTGTTTGAATCTATGAAGAATATCCTCGCTGAAGGTGAATCATTAAAGATAACCGGATTTGGGACATTCCTCGTAAGGAAGAAAGGCTCACGCAAGGGAAGAAATCCCAAGACAGGCGAGGAGCTGGAAATCGAACAGAGAAGAGTAGTTACGTTCAAGCCCAGTCTTCAGTTTAAAGCCCTCGTCGAAAAGGTATAATTTCAGATGGGCGCTGCTTCAAGAAAAATAGTTAATACGGACAAACTTTTTTATAAGATAGGGGAAGTAAGTAACATAGCGGAAATAGAAACCCATGTGCTGAGGTACTGGGAATCGGAGTTTTCATTTCTCAAGCCCAGAAAAAACAAGACAGGACAACGTGTATATTCAAGGAAAGACCTTGAGCTTGTTCTGCAGATAAAAAACCTTCTTTATAAAGATAAATATACAATTGCAGGTGTCAAGAAAAAGTTTAGTAATAGCACATTGAAGAAAACTTCTGTTTCAATACAGACTATCCAGGGAATTCGGAAGAAACTTAAAGAAATTCTGGATACGTTGAACAAAGACGCAAGAAGTCATAAGCCGCGTATAGCCGCAAATAAAAAGGGACAAACACAGCTGCACCTGTGATTTCCGTTTTTCGACCTCGATCTTTTATTGAGATTCTATAAATTTAGTAACAACTTTAAGTGATTAATGTCTCTATATGTTTTAACTGCAGACTTATCAAACGGGGCGTAGCGCAGTCTGGTTAGCGCACTCGCTTGGGGTGCGAGAGGTCGGCCGTTCAAATCGGCTCGCCCCGACCAGTTTCTTCTTGTTAACTTCAGGTAGTCGCCTTTTCAATAAGTTTGTGAGAAATATCAAAAATTTATTATATTTCTTAATAGACGACAAATTTCCAATGATACAAAATGAAACCAACACAAATTTATTTCTCTGGATTAATAATGAAAATTGCACTGATAGTTCCCAGAAACGGATCTGACAAGGAAAACAACTTTTACGACTATCGATATTACTCGAAGTTTTTATTGTCAAAAAAGTACTTTTCCTACCTGCTTGCCATTCCCACGCTGTTGTCCCTTACACCTCCGGAACACGAGGTCAGGGTCTTTGATGAAAACATAGAAGACATTGACTATGGCTGGAACGCAGACCTTGCAGGAATTACGGTCAGGACAATGTTTGCAAACAGGGCGTATCAAATATCCGATACATACCGAAATAAGGGTGTCAAAACAGTGCTGGGAGGAATTCATCCATCCATGTGTCCTGAGGAAGCCCTTCAGCACAGTGATGCAGTGATAATCGGAGAGGCGGAAGAGGTCTGGTCTGATCTTCTGCATGATGCTGGCAATGGGGGCCTGAAAAAAACATACAGGGCTGACGGCAAGGTTGACCTGAAAGCCTATCCCACACCTGTCAGGACTAAGCTTTCCAGAGACAGGTATCTCATTGATCTGGTGCAAACTACAAAGGGATGTCCCTTTCATTGTGAGTTCTGCTCAGTACATGCCTTTGACGGACAGAGAATCAGAAATAAAACAATAGACCAGGTAGTTCAGGAAATAAAGGATATCAGTATGGAGGAGGGCAAATACAAAAAGAAGTCCATTCTCTTTGCAGATGATAATATCCTGGCAAACAGGAAATATTCTGGTGAGCTCTTTAAGAAACTGAAGCAGTACAACATCAACTGGTCATGTCAGGCGTCAATTAACATTTCCAGGGACGAAGAGACACTGAGACTGATGAGGGATGCTGGATGCGGCGCCGTATTTATAGGGCTTGAATCCATTTCAGAGAATAACCTCTCCTGTATGGACAAGGGCATTAACCGCAGGCACGACTATATTATGGACATTCAGAAGATTCAGTCTTATGGGATGCTTGTGCATGGTTCCTTTATCCTGGGATATGATTTTGATACAAATGAATCCTTTGATGAATTGATCGAATTTGTTAATAAAGGGAAACTCCTGAGTCCCATGATTAACATACTCACTCCATTTCCCGGAACAAAACTATATGACCGCCTGGAGCAGGAGGGGAGGATACTACACAAGGACTGGAGCAGGTATGATTCAAAGAATGTAGTATTCAGGCCCGCGCTGCTCAGTTCCGAAGAGCTTATGGAGGGTTACAGGAAGGTGCTGAGGGGGATATATTCCTTTGATATAATCTATGAAAAACTTAAATATTACTGGGATATTGATTTTTGGAAAGATGCTAATGTAAAGGATCCCGTAAAAATGAAATATCGTATTCTCTTTGCAATCCGGCTTTGCTCTTTCCTTTTCACAATCAACATGAGCAGGTCAAAGTTTATACTCAAAATATTGCCTAAAGTATTCAGTAAAAGGGTAAGGGTATCAACGATCCTTTCTCTTATGGCCTATAATGATTTTGCTTATTCGGTGTGATCGTTGCCCCGGAAGTTGTCGGTAAAAACCGGCGTTCAACTGATTATGCATCTCCAATTTTGACCTTTCCGAAAACAGATAATGACATCATGCAATCCCCCTCTGAAATCGTGGCAAAAAAAAATATTAAAATAGTGAAAAAAACTGTTGAAAAAAATATTTAAAAAGTGCAGAGTATTAGGAAATGAAAACAGGGTAAACCTGAATAAAGGAGGAGGAAAGGATGGCAAAGAAAAAAGCTGCAAAGAAAAAAGCTGCAAAGAAAAAGGTTGCCAAAAAGAAAAAGGTTGCCAAAAAGAAAAAGGCTAAGAAAAAAGCTGCAAAGAAAAAGGTTGCCAAAAAGAAAGTAGCTAAGAAAAAAACAGCCAAGAAAAAAACAGCTAAGAAAAAAGCCAAGAAAAAAGCCAAGAAAAAAAGAACTCCTAATGCTGCATTCATGAGACCTATGACAGTCACTGATGCCCTTGCAAAGGTGGTAGGCAGCAAACCTCTTCCCAGAACTCAGGTAACGAAAAAACTCTGGGCATATATAAAGAAGAACAAGCTCCAGGATAAAGTCAATAGGAGAATGATCAATGCCGATGCCAATCTGAAGGCTGTATTTAAAGGCAAAAAGAAAGTCTCGATGTTTGAGATGACCAAGTTGGTGAGCAAGCACCTGAGTTAGTACAGGCCTTTACTGGAGGGGATTGTTTTTATTGTGCAGCTTAAAGACTGTATCTGCGTGCTGTTGCCTTTACCTGTTGCGGATCGATCTTGAGACTGCTTTAAGGCCTCAGATTTTGTTGGCCGAATGAAATGGTATAGCAGAAGCATAGTGCATTGCAAGATACTGCAACATGTTGCAATGCACTTTAGGAGTCTGCTGTCACAGGTCTTCAGAGAGGTCAGGGCATCGAAAAAGCATTGATCTGTATCGAAGATGCGGTCAGCTTTTAACCGCAGGAAGAGCCGCACCCGGAATCGCATGAAGGCTGATTGCCTGTAAACACAAATCCCTGTTTTTCACCATCGTCTACGTAATGAATTTCCATGCCGTTCAGTTTTTCAGAAGCACTTTTCTCGACGAACACTTTAACGCCGTCTTTGTCGATTACCTCATCTTCTTCTGAGGGCTGTTCCACAATATCGATTCCGTAAGATGGTCCGCAGCAACCACTCCCGGCAGTATAGAACCTGAAGCCCCACCGGGACTTTCCCTCGGCCTCAAGAATCTCCTTTGCTTTTTCGACTGCTATATCTGATATCGTTACCATTAAGAATTCCTCCTCACATTGGCCATAAAAATATATAGAGTTGATATGGCGGGTTTTATATTAGATTAATAGATTGCCTGCCTAAAAATCAAACAGGCATCATGTATTGTCACTCCCGCTTCTCGGGAGTCATCAGGCAATATGATTCCGGACAAGCCGGAATGACAGTATTAAACGAAAAACTATGATAATATAATATCAGTTTCATCTTATCCACAATTAAAAGAAGTCTTTGAATTGTTAAAAGACTAATCCCCCAGCTTTTAACTGCGGCTGACAACGCCTTTTCAGGAAAATTAATCTGAACTGAAAAAAATTTATCCGGCAGGTATACTTACATATTTGCTGAAACTTATAGCAAGTTATTTCTTATGTGTGCTGAGTCTGGCCAATGGATACTGGTATGAATGAAATTATCAGGAAGGTGCACGAACTTTTTAATAATCAAAAATTGACACTTTCAGTTGCGGAATCTTGTACAGGAGGGTTGATCAGTCACTTAATAACATCAGCACCTGGAGCAACTGCTTTTTTCAAGGCTGGCATTGTGGCTTACTCAAGAGACTGTAAAGAAGATATTCTTAATATTTCAGATGATTTGTTACAACAATTCGGAATGGTCAGCAAAGAGGTTGCGATAGAAATGGCGGAGAGAGTTCGCCTGCTTACAAAGACGGATTATTCAGTTTCTACTACAGGCAATCTTGGCCCGGATGTTCTCGAAGGAAAAAAGGTAGGACTAATTTATGTTGCTGCAGGTAAAGAGGGAGAGACAGTCACAAAAGAGGTAAATTTAAATGGCAGCAGAGAGGAAAACAAATAAGAGGCTGCTCTCGCGGCATCGAGTTTATTGCTTGAGAGTTGTGGGGACTAAACAAGCATAA
>CAYPIT010000071.1:0-11598 GCA_964410825.1 uncultured Nitrospiraceae bacterium | reverse complement strand
CCTTTCGGAGCGGCTATAGAATACATGGCCAGCGGGACAATCAATATCGGTCGCGCTACAGGAGGACTGGTTGACCAGATTGATAGCGGTTGTGGTTTTCTTTTTAAAGAGGATGCCGTGTTCCACACTGTCAAGCATGTTAGAGCTTTTATGGAAACCGATTATATGATTCAGGCAAGAAAAACAAATCCCTGGATGCTGAGTATGGCTGACAATTTATATGATGTTTTGGGAAAAGCGATTAATCTGTACCAGAACAGACCAGACAAGTATTACCGATTAATCATTAATGGTTTTAAAAAAGCCAAAAAATTTTCCTGGGTCTCAAACGCAAAGAAATATCATGATGTATATCACATGATTAATAAGTCATAATTGACTGATCTGTGTCATCCTGAACCCGTTTAAGAATCTATTGTATTTCTTAACACGAGATTTCTAAACAGGTTTGCAGTGACAGTGGATCACTCAAAGGAGGTAACTATGTATGCAGATGTAAAGATCACTGAAGGCGGCCAGATGGTAAAAACAGAAAATATGAGACTAAAAATGGTCAAAGAATTCAGCGACAATGTAACTATCTATGAAAATGAACAGGAACAGGCAGTTATATACTTCAGGCAGAAAAATGAATACATCCTGATTTCTGTGGACATGGCATAATATCTGTATTGTCGTGCACGTCACAGAATTGTGACCTGTAATTTGTACACGTCACACCGGACGCTTTGATATTTTGATGAAAATTCAACAGGTTAAGTTTTGGCAAACTATTTGCTTATTTGCACAATAACGCAATTAATTCAATCTTAAATAGACCATAATGCAAAAACTCTACCCGGCATACGGACATCCAAACAGCGGAAATAAATCGCCCTGGTTTCGCATCGAGAATGAAAATCTATATTCATCGTATGGATATCCGGAGGGAAAGAACAGTAAACCATTATTCAAAATCAGGGGTTTTAAAATTTATCCAACACACAGTCACCCAGCAGGTATTAGTGGCAGCCCGTGGTATCAAATGAAAGACAATAAAATATATCCGTCTTCAGGACATCCGAACGGCGTATGTGGATACCCATGGTTTTCCATAAAATAATTCAGGCGGCCTTTATCTGTAATCAAACATCTTAGTTTATCCCATATTATTTACCCGGCAAAGCAGGCATTCAAGATATTTATGAATAAAGCAGATTAGTCCTGTCTCATCTTACCAACCATTGGAACAAACCTTACTCCTCCCATCTGTTCTACGGCAAGATCATCTCCTGTTTTGGTTATGATAGTCAGTGTCTGAAAATAAAGCGTGCTTCCAAGGGGAATAATAAGCCTGCCTCCATTTTTCAACTGCTTAATTAAAGGTGGAGGTATATGGTTAGCAGAAGCAGTTATAATAATGGCGTCAAATGGCGCATGTTCTTCCCATCCAAAGTACCCGTCAGCATATTTAGTCCTGACATTCTTATATCCGAGAGAGTTCAGGAGCAGTGCAGCCCGCTCAGACAACCTTTCTCTTATCTCGATAGAATAGACCTCACTGACCAACTCTGCGAGGACCGCAGCCTGATATCCTGAACCCGTTCCTATTTCGAGCACCCTGTCAGACGATTTAAGGTCCAGTGATTCTGTCATAAGCGCAACAACATAAGGCTGCGATATTGTCTGCCCTTCGCCTATAGGAAGCGGATAATCTCCATACGCCTTGTTTTTGACCGACTCGCCCACAAAAAGATGTCTGGGAATTTTGCCCATGGCATCGAGAACATGCCTGTCTTTGATCCCCCTGCCGACAAGCTGAATCTCGACCATTTTCTTTCTTTGAGCTATTGTCTTGACAGTATCAGGCATTGAGCGATTTTCTGAGGAGATTAAGTTCGAAAAACCGAGGAGGAAAAAAGAGAGAATTATAGGTGTTGATTTTCTCATTTATGCTATTTCTGTCGTTTCCGGTTTCATACCGGAATCTTACAGCTGCAAGCTATTGTATTAATAAATTACGTATATTTTGTTTCATACCACCTGACAATATGCCTGATGCTATAGCACAGGCATCAGCCCCTGCTTCTAATACTTCATTAATATTCTGGCGCGTAATCCCACCGATTGCAACTATCGGGATGTTGATACGATTTCTGATTTTCCTCAGTGCGCCTAAACCTTTTGGCGAACCCGCATTTTTTGTTGTAGTATGAAACATCGGGCCAAATCCTATATAATCAGCACCAGATTCCTCTGCCCGTACCGCCTGTTTTAAGGTATGTGTAGAAATGCCGATGATTTTCCCTCTGCCCATTATTTCCCTCGCATCACTAATTGGCATGTCCCCCTGACCGAGATGTACACCATCAGCACCAGCAGCCAGAGCTATGTCAATATAATCATTTACTATAAATGTTGCTCCGTGCCTGACAGTAATTCTTCTGATATCAACAGCTTCTTCAAAGATATCATTTTTCGACATCTGTTTTTCCCTTAGCTGAATCGTTCTTATACCTGATGAAATCGCTATACTGGCAATTCTGGCGTGTGAAAGTGCAGAAATACTGCGGTCGGATATTAGATATATTTTTCTATCCTTTGGAAACAGTATTTTCATGATCGCCCTGGTATTGCGATTCGGATATTGATTATTAATGATTGTTGATGCCTGAAATCAGGATTTAATTATGTAATATTGTTTGACTTTGCCAGAAAATTCGTATTGAAGTTTCCGCTTACAAAATCAGGACTATCAAGTATTTTCATATGAAAAGGTATGGTCGTTTTTATGCCGTCCACAATAAACTCACTCAGTGCCCTTTTCATCCTGACAATAGCTTCATCTCTGTCTCTACCGTGAACTATCAGCTTTGCTATGAGAGAATCATAATGCGCGGGCACCCTCCATCCTGAATAAGCAGCAGTATCAGTTCTGACACCCTGCCCTCCGGGCGGGACAAATAAAGTGACAGTCCCAGGAGCAGGTATAAATGTTTCAGGATCTTCAGCATTAATTCTGCACTCAATACTGTGACCCAAGAAATTAACATCCTGCTGTCTAATGGAAAGTAATTCCCCTGCTGCAAGAATTATCTGTTCCTTTATGACATCAATATCCGTGATCATCTCGGTTACAGGATGCTCAACCTGTATTCTGGTATTGATTTCCATGAAGTATATGTTCCCGTCATTGTCGAGTATAAACTCAACTGTACCGGCATTTCTGTAGTCCATCGCCTTTGCCGCGCTTATGGCTGTTTCACCTATCTTTTTTCTGAATCCGGTATCGGAAAAAACAAATGGGGCTTCTTCTATCAGCTTCTGATGCCGGCGCTGAATAGAGCAGTCTCTTTCACCAAGATGCACTACGTTACCATCATCGTCAGCCAAAATCTGAACCTCGATATGTCTCATTTCGGGTATGTATTTCTCTATATATAAATTTCCGTTCCCAAACGCTGCCACAGCTTCTTTATGAGCCATATGATATAACTGGCCAATATCTCCCTTTTCATGAACTATTCTCATACCTTTTCCACCGCCACCCGCAGAAGCCTTGAGTATTACAGGAAAACCGATCTTCTTTGAGATATTCAGGGCATCATCTTCGTTCTTAACTGGACTTTCACTGCCCGGGACAACAGGGATACCATTTTTTTGCATTATATTTCTGGCCTCTGATTTATCACCTCCTATCCTTATGTTCTCAGCAGAAGGCCCGATAAATGTGATCCTTGATGTGGTACATGCCTCCACAAAATGAGGGTTCTCTGCAAGAAATCCGTAACCGGGATGAATCGCTTCAGCATCTGTTATCTCGGCAGCACTAATAATCGCAGGAATATTCAGATAACTCTCGGCAGGAGATGCAGGCCCTATGCATATCGCCTCGTCAGACATTCTTACAGGAAGTGTATTTCTGTCTATGTCCGAATAAACTAAAGCTGTCCTGATGTCAAGTTCATGACATGCCCGAATAATCCGGATAGCTATTTCGCCTCTGTTTGCTATTAGAATTTTTTTGAACAGACTCATGACGAGGGTTCTATAAGAAAGAGAGGTTCTCCATACTCCACCGGTTGTCCGTTTTCTACCAGAATCTTCGCGATATTACCGTCAGTATCACATTCGATTTCATTCATCAGTTTCATAGCTTCAACAATGCAAAGAATCTGTCCTTTTCTTACTGAACTGCCGGCATCAACATAAGGCTGCGCTTCAGGTGATGGAGACCTGTGAAATATTCCAACAATGGGAGAGGATATGGTTACAAGCTTTTCATCAGAAACAGTTTCATCTTTTGTTTCCTTAATATCAGCAACAGGCGGGGTTACAGGTGGGGGCACAGCACCCATCGAATATGGGAACTTCTCCCTCTTGATCTTAAGCTTTCCCCCTTCCCTTTCGATCTGAATTTCGGTAACATCTGTATCCTTCATAAGATCAATCAATTTCTTGATTTCTTCGTGATCCATTAGCTGACCCTCTCGATGTATTCCGAAGTCCTGGTATCAAGTTTAATTACATCACCCTCATTGAGATGAAAAGGCACCTTCACCGTCACACCCGATTCAAGTACAGCAGGTTTACTACCGCCGCTCGCGGTGTCACCTTTGAAGCCTGGATCTGTTTCAACGATCTTTAACTCGACAAACATCGGCACTTCAACAGCGATCGGCGAACCGCTGTAAAACAGAATCTTAACTACCATATTTTCTTTCAGAAACTTTTTTGCATCTCCCAGTTGTCCAGAACTCAGGGGAACCTGTTCATAATTTTCATTATCCATAAAGTGATACTGATCTCCATCGTTGTAAAGGTATTGCATTGACCTCTCATTAAGGTCCGGCTTTTCGAACTTCTCTCCGCCCTTGAACGAATCGTCAAATATACTGCCGGTTATCAGGTTCTTGAGCTTTGTCCTTACTATAGCACCGCCTCTTCCCATCTTGTGATGTTGAAAATCTACAATTTCGTGGGGCGCACCTTTGTATTCAATCTTGTTTCCTTTTCTGAAATCACTTGTTGATATCACGATACTACCTCTCTATTATTTTCAATTTTCTTGGCAAAGAAGTTATCATCTCAGCTCTGTTCTTCCTGGCAACTACCATATCTTCGATTCTAACTCCGCCAAAGCCCGGAAGATAAATGCCGGGTTCAATTGTAAACACCATATTATTATTTATTAGTTCCTTATTGCGCCACGAGACAACCGGCTTTTCATGAACAGCAAGCCCTACACCGTGACCTGTACCATGTCCGAAAGAATCCCCATATCCCTTATTGGCTATATAGCTTCTCGCAGCAGCATCCACAACCGAAGATCTAATTCCGGCCTTTACTGAATCAACAGCCCTTCTCTGTGCCTCAAGTACATTGTAATATAATTCTTTCTGTTTCGAAACATCTTTCCCATTTAAAAGGACTGTTCTGGTCATGTCTGACATGTACCCGTTGCACTCCCCTCCCCAGTCAAAAACTACCAGGTCACCCTTTTTTAGTCTCCTGCCTGAAGGTTTTGCATGTGGAAGAGCTGACATTGGACCAGTCGCTACTATAACCTCAAAAGGGAGCATTTTGCAACCTTCCGCCTTAAGCAACTCCTCGAATTTCAAGGCAAGTTTCTGCTCTGTAGTCCCAACTTTTATAAATGGCTGCAACCTCCTGAATGCTCTCTCTGCCCTCTTCACAGACTCCTTTATCAATGAAAGTTCTTTCGATGATTTGATGATTCTCAAAGACTCGACAATATCTCTGATCGGCTTCAGTCTGATTTTTTTCTTTAACAATGAGTTGTAAAATGCATAAGTTAGATTACGATCTTCAAAACCAAGCCTTTTGATTCCGCACTCATCACAGATGCTTTTTATTTCTCTGGTTCTTTCATTGTTCTCAATTCGTAAGGAATACCCCCTTACTTCATGCCGCGCCTGTTCCTGATAGCGAAAGTCAGTTACAAATATATCTCTTTCCGGGGTGATGACAAGGAAGCCCGAAGACCCTGTAAAACCTGAAAGGTACCTAACGTTTGTAAGGTTTGTGATAAGGATACCACTGATCCTCAGTTCGGAGAGTCTTTTCTTAAGAAGCGTCTTTTTCCGCATTTGCAACAAAAACCGCCGCCCTTAATCCAAGAAGATAACTATCAGGCCCAAAACCTGATATCTGACCTGTTGCAACCGGGGCGATCAGCGATTTTTGCCTGAATTCTTCCCGCTTGTGAATGTTTGAAAGATGCAACTCAACAGCCGGGATTTTTACGGCAGCTATTGCATCTCTGATAGCAATGCTCGTATGGGTATACGCAGCAGGGTTAATAAGAAGGGCGGAGTAATCTCCGGATTTTTGTATTAAATCAACTATCTCACCCTCGTGATTTGACTGTTCGATCACAATCTCTACTCCAAGTTCTGTCGCCAGTTGATTCAGGGAATCATTAATTTCATCGAGGTTTTTCGTTCCATAGATCTCAGATTCCCTTGAACCGAGCAGGTTAAGATTTGGTCCGTGAATTATCAATATTTTCATACGTTCACCGTAAACGTGATTATTATAGCAGAATTGATATATCAAGGTTCAACCTGATAGGAATGTCACTCTATTATCAGTAATGTTGTGGTATTCCAAATCCTGTTGACCGACTAATCTTCAATACGGAAGGGATTTTCGGAACAACGATTTCATCATATTATCGATAGTAGGTATGTCCCGTGTCCACTCCCGGTGTGGACAAGAGGACTTAGACCCCAATCAACGAGATTTTATGCTTAAGTCTTTATCCGGGGAGATGATCGATAAAGTTTCTGCTATTTGATAATGTTTTTCTGCCAATTCAAGGTTTTTATTTTTCAGGTATGATCTACTTACTAAAAGATGATATCTTGGATCCCTGGGTTTATAGTGAATCGCTTTTAAAGAATATCTGAGGCTTTCAGAAATATTATTTTTCAGAAAGAACGATTGTGCTTTGTTGTAGGTATAATGACCAGCTATCATGTTGTACTCAGAGCGTATTGACCACAGGGACAAAAAAGCAACTAAAAAAATAATAACAGCATTAGGAATAGTTTTTCGCGATTGAGACTGATGTTCGATTTCCGCTTTATTAGCACATAATATTCCGAGACCAGCAAAGAATAAAAAGGAAGAAGCCGAAGAGTGCAGATTGTAACTAACGCTGCTCTGAATTAAAGTTGCAATGCAGCCCGCAATTATTGCCGTATGAAGCAATTTGACTTCTGGTATCTTGATTAAAGAAAAGTTGTGTCTTATTTGCTTAAAAACAACAATTGAAAAAACTGATAATCCGAATAGCCCTGTCATTCCTGTTTCAGCTCCTATCTGCAGTATTTCATTGTGAGCATTGACTTTATCAGGCAGCACATAGTTGCCTAATCCTACGCCATTAATTGGATTACTAAATATAGCATTGATAGCTCCAGTCCAGAGAGGCAAGCGCTCATTTAATCCTTTACTAAATAAGATTGAAATTTTATGAAATGTTTTCCCGAAAGTTAATATGTTTGAGAAGTATATAACTGCTATAGCTATAAAAATCAGTATTACTGATACAGATGTAAATTTCTGCAAATTGAAATTCCCACCTTTATTTTTCGTGTATAAAGAGAAAAATATAATGGTGCTTATTGCAGTGGCAATTATAGCTCCCCGACAAAAACCCCAAGGGCAATAATAGATAATGTTAAGCATGTTGCCGCTACTATTTTCCCTTTGCGATTGTTGCTTACTGAATAAATCCCAATACCCCACAGGAGTGGGAAAATCAAATATTGTCCGATGATATTCTGGTAGCCAAAGAACGCGTATAATCGCTCGTTTCTTAAAGGGAACATATAAAATGGAAGATATCCAAGGTACTCCAGAATAACCGAGATTGAAATGATACTCCCCACGATCAAACTTATTCTTAACATTCTTTTTAAACGATGAAAACTCCACTCTATGCGAGTAGTCGTCAAGAATATAACAAATAAATATAACCATCTCTTTAGTTCATTTAATCCGGATATGATATATCTGCTGTCAAGAATAGAGATAGAGAAACAGAAAATTAATAAAATTAATCCACCAGCAACTGTTTTCTGCACATCCTTAAATATGCTTTCGACGGGATAAGTTAATGCAATAAGTGCAAAGCAGGCTATGATGGCTAATAAAGCCTGTTTGGGAATCAAGAAAGGATCATTTTGTACTCCGGGGAAAAAGAATAGTGGGATACTGATTACTCCAATTAACAGGAGCAGGTATCTATATAGATTTACAAGTCTGTCAATCAAATAATTAAAGACTAATTGGGAAAAATATTGTCTATCCAGTTAACTATTTTTGCAATTTATTTTTGCTTCAAGGGCTAGATAATTTTGTCCCATTATCTCTGAAGCATGCTGCCCGTCTACTGTATCAGCATCAACGCCGGACCCGGCACCGTCATTATTAATAACTGCATTTAATACATCAGCGTCTGCATAGCGGGCATGATTTAAAGGGTTACTGTCAGACATTACACCCATAGCAGATTGAGCTTCACTGTTAGTGTATCGTGTGTGATGTACTGATGAATCAAGTGCATGACTCGTAAAGTTAGTGCTTGAAACAGCACCAATTTGAGCAACTGTTATATTATGAGGATTGCCTGTATCAAGCGTGTGAGCAGCCTGATCGAGTTCGCTTGCATGTCTGCTATCAACTGTATCAGCATCTCCTGAATTATCTGCATAGTCTGAGGTCATAGAATATCCAACGCTTGTTAAAGGCTGTCGGGGTGTCATCTCAGAGTCAGAACCTATTCTCACTCCAAGAAAGTAGGGGACATCAAACAGCAGATTAATGGCGTTCACTTGACCAAGGACAACACTATAAATGCCGTTGTTGACAGTGACCGCCTGTTGTTCCGACCACAAAGCTGTTCCACCTGTATCAACATTGTATATGGAAAATATTACAATTAATCCCATATTGAGGGGGGTAGTTATTGGAATTCCAGCTGAATCAGTCAAAAAACCCTGGTAGTTTATCTTTATAAGTGTTTGGCGCAGACATGCTCGGAACGAGTCTCTGATTTTTCGCAAAACCGGCAATGATGCGATACAATTATGGTACAGTGGTTTTCTCTATTCTTGCTGACATTGTTGTCTTCATTCATTTCCTCTGGATCGTCTTTCTTATCATCGGAGCGATTTTTGGCGTTCGATGTCTTGTTGCGAAAATCATACACATTGCCGGACTCGCCTTTTCAATTATAATTCAAACCTTCGGCTGGTACTGCCCTCTCACTCACCTGGAACTCTGGCTCAGGATTCGTCATGAGCCAATGCAAACATATACAGGCTCCTTTATCATTCACTATGTAGAACAGACACTATATATGGAAATTTCGAGACGTAATGTTTTTATCATTACCATCCTTTTAGTTATTTTTAATATATGGATATATTGGAGAGGGAGGATAAAGTGACTCGTGTCGGTGGATAAAAGCTGCCTCTGAACAGTGTCATTTTTTCTTGCGGGGATTTAATTCAATAATCTTATCCAAAATCATATTAGCAACTTCTATTTTTTTCATCAATGGATAATCCTTAATATTTCCTTTTCTGTCAATAAACGTCACAATATTGGTGTCAACATCAAAACCTGCACCGCTTTGTGAGACATCATTGAGTACGATTAAATCAAGATTTTTATCTTTCAATTTCGTTCTGGCACTGTCAATGTCCCTGCCCGTCTCAGCAGCAAATCCTACTAAAAAAGATTTATTTTTCTGCCTGCCAGCCTTCCTGAGGATATCGGGAGATTCCTTTAAATTTAATACATTAACATCAGCTTTTTTAAGTTTTACTTTAGCTTTATTGGAAGGAACGAAATCGGATACAGCAGCAGCCATGATCAGGACATTCGATCTGCTTAAATTTTTTTCTACTGCTTTGTTCATTTCTGATGCTGACTCTACAGATAAAAAAGAAATTCCCTCCGGTTGCGTTTCTGATGATGGACCGCTAATAAGAGTAACCTTTGCACCACGCCTTGCGGCAGCCCGCGCAATCGCATAACCCATCTTGCCAGAGGACCGGTTTGATATGTATCTGACCGAATCGATCGCCTCCCGTGTAGGTCCTGCTGTAACAAGAATCTTATATCCCTTCAAGTCTTTATTTGTCAGTACTGCTACAACAGCTTCAATAACTGAAGATACCTCAGCCATTTTCCCTTCACCTTCTTCTCCACATGCAAGGCTGCCGGACACAGGACCTACAAAATTTATTCCCATTTTACGAAGAGACTTGATATTTTTCTGAACTATAGTATTGCGCAACATTCTGGCATTCATTGCCGGCGCCATCAAAACCGGTCCCTCATATGTAAGCCACAGGTTACTCAAAATATCATCAGCAATTCCGCATGACAATTTATTGATGGTGTTTGCTGTAGCCGGGGCTATAATAAACAGGTGTGATTCTTTGGACAGGTTTATATGACTGAAAGGGTCCTGAAACAGATCACAACAAACAGGATGGCCGGTCAAAACCTCCATTGAATAGGGAGTTATAAAGCGGCTTGCCGCATCAGTCATAACCACTTTAACATCCGCCCCTTCATCCATTAATCGCCTGACAAGGTCAATGGATTTATAGGCCGCTATACTTCCCGTCACCCCGAGAAGTATATTCCTGTTTGCAAGCACTTAGTTATTCTTCCCCAAAGATATCCTCAAGTGTCCTTTTCTGTTCCGATGCATTTTTTTCTGTGAGATAAACTCTGAGATCTCTCTCAAGTTCAGACACATCTTCGGGCATTGCTTCTTTCTGCTGCGCTTCATCAATTAATTTTTTATGCGAAACTTTTTTGGATTCTTCGCTTGCCTTTACAGCTTCCTCACCAGTTAATACTTTAACAGCTCCCGCCGCCACTTCCTCAATACCAAGGGTGGTGATTTTTTGGGCCTTTGAACTAATAGCGGGTAAAGCTCCCTGGGAAAGATCCTTTGCCCTCTTGACTGAAGCAATCACCATCCTGTAGTTACCGTCTATATTTTCGTTGTCACACCTGATCGGTAATGAAATTATGTCCATACTACCTCCCCTATTTAATAAGTGATTCTATCCATCTCTTATTAACCTTTTCTGTTTTCAGTTTTGTTGATATTATTATACTTTCAATCTGATTGTAAGAAACATTTAATTTATCATTTACAATAATATAGTCATAGTTTGCGTAGTTCATAATTTCAGCTTTAGCGTTATTAAGGCGTTCATTAACAATATCTTCCGCATCTGTTCTACGTCCAACAAGTCTGCTCTCCAGGATCTTCATTGAAGGCGGAAGGACAAAAATATACACCGCATTATTATAATTCTTCTTCAACTGCATCGCGCCGCGCGTATCAATGTCAAGTATTATATCATAACCTTCTCTGTTTAATTTTTTCAGCCTTTTAATAGACGTTCCATAAAGATTTCCGTGCACTGTTGCCCATTCAGCAAATTCGCCCCTATCTATCATGTTTTTGAATTTCTTTTCAGTAATAAAGGTATAATGCACATCATCAATTTCTCCCTTTCTTGAAGAACGTGTGGTAAATGAAACAGATAATTTCAA
>CAYPIT010000070.1:0-11627 GCA_964410825.1 uncultured Nitrospiraceae bacterium | reverse complement strand
ATCTATATTTTTACGTTATTTATCATTAATTTTTATTCATTTATAACAACATTTGCTTCTTTTAAAAAAAATAAAAGCCTCTAATAATACACGCTGAATATGAAAAATATTTTTCGTCATCCTGAAAAGTCAATCGCCGCAAAACTTATAATCGCCATCGGACTGGCGATGATAATAGTAACTTTTCTTTTCTGGTACGCAATACGGTCAAAACAGAAACAGGATATCATGTCTATTGCTCTCAAATATGGTGTATCTTTTATGGATTTTGCAAAAAGAAGCACCCATTCGAGCATGCTTAACCGGGAGAGAGAGGAAATACAGCAGACACTTGAAAATCTGAGCACTCCTGCAGGAGTACAGAAAGTTACCATTTTCAACCACAACGGCACTGTAATATTTTCTTCATCAGAAGAAGATGTTGGAAAATCAATTGACAAGACTACAGTAGCTTGCATGGGTTGTCACCAAAAACCTGAGGAATCTTCTGCGTTATTGTCTCAGCCAAAACAGTGGAACGTTTACAAAAACCGGGAAGGATTTACCGCTCTCAGAATTGTCAGTACAATTCCAAATGAGCCCTCCTGTTACACAGCACTCTGCCA
Source organism: uncultured Nitrospiraceae bacterium (assembly GCA_964410825.1). Lineage (GTDB taxonomy): Bacteria > Nitrospirota > Thermodesulfovibrionia > UBA6902 > UBA6902 > CAZVHL01. The sequence goes on along the minus strand of CAYPIT010000070.1, from coordinate 11,022 downwards.
TTCTCATGTCAAGGATCAGGAAATTCTTGGATTCGTTGAAGCTGATCTCTCTCTGGCAGTTCTTGACGAAGCATTATTAAAGCAGGGGCTGGCGTTATCTGCTTATGTGGTAATATTTGTCCTGGCAGTATCAACATTTCTCGGAATTATCATCTATAAAATAGTATCAAAACCGGTACAGGTACTTGTCCAAGGAATGGATAAAGTGGCCAGGGGTGATCTCAATCATTCAGTTCCTATTAAATCCATAGATGAAATGGGTGTTCTGGCAAAGACTTTTAATTCCATGATAAATGATCTGAAGGCAGCAAGGGCCCAGAGGGAAAAATGGACCCAGATGCTCGAAAAAGAAATTGAAAAGAAAACCGAGGAAATACAAAAGACTCACAACAATCTGATACAGACAGAAAAACTTGCATCCCTCGGCAGAATGGCAGCAGGAGTAGCTCACGAAATAAATAATCCGTTGACAGGGGTCGTAACATTTGCACATTTGCTTAAAAAGCGGTTTCCTGCTGACAGTAGCGAAGCAGATGATCTGAATGTAATTATTGAACAATCTGAACGATGCTCAAAGATTATCAAAAATCTTTTAACATTTGCCCGCGCAACCCCTTCTGAGAAAGGAAAAGTAAGCATAAATGATTTGCTGAACCGTACAGTATTCATGGTTAAAAACCAGGAAAAATTTCATCATATCAAATTCAATATTAATTTAGAAGATTCACATCTTGTTATTTATGGAGATGCATCTCAGTTCCAGCAGATTTTTCTGAATATGTTTATAAATGCAGCAGATGCAATGAATGGCCGGGGCAACATAACGGTTGCGACACGTAAAGTTCAGGAAGATGACAAATATTTTGTCGAAGTAGAATTCACTGATGAAGGCTGTGGAATCTCTGAAAAGGACATGCCAAAACTGTTCGAACCTTTTTTCACGACAAAACCGGTGGGTAAAGGAACAGGTCTTGGATTATCGGTAAGTCACGGCATTGTAAAGCATTTGGGAGGACATATCAAGGTAAAAAGTACGTATGGTAAAGGCACGAGTTTTTTTGTTAGACTACCGTTGTCTGAATGAGATAATTATGAAAAAAATACTGGTAATTGACGATGAAGCCATTGTAAGGTCAAGCTGTGAAAGGACTCTGGTGCCGGAGGGCTATGAAATAAAATCTGTCTCGAGTGGTAAGGAAGGCATTGAGCTTCTTGAAAAAGAATCTTTCAGCCTTGTATTACTTGATTTAAAAATGCCTGACATGGATGGTGTTGAAGTGTTAAATAAAATTAAAGCAACCTGGCCTGAAACTAAAGTAGTTATGATAACCGGCTACAGCACAGTTGATACCGCGGTTCAGGCATTGAGACTCGGGGCATTTAATTTCATAGAAAAACCGTTCACACCAGATATGCTGATTTCGGCTGTTAAAGAGGTTTTTGGATAGTCTGATGATAACCCCAAACATATTACTAAATAATTTTTCTTGAACTTTAGAAATCAGCAGGCAAGAGATATCTTACAATAATTAATAATAACACCACTAAAACTGTGACTGTAAGCGAAATAGCCGATATCCTTGAAGCAAATATTATAATAAATCCAGACGGGAACGATATCGACATAAAAAGTGCCTGCAGTGCTGATATGATGAGTGCTGTTTTATATTACCACACACCAAATTCGCTTCTTATTACCAGCCTGAACCAACCTCAAGTCATCCGTACAGCAGAGATCGCCGGAATTAAGATAATTGTTTTCGTTCTGAACAAAAAGCCCAATCAACATATAATTGAACTTGCAAAAAATAAGAATATTCCTCTGCTTATTACACCTTTATGCATGTATTCGGCTTCAGGAAGACTCTATAAAGCTGGATTACCCGGCTGTTCTCAGAAATTATAAATGACCTTAAATGTGAACGACACAATAGAAGGAAGTTTCCAGTTAATTGGCGGTAATTTCGAGACCGCTGGCGAAGCATCGACACAGCTGAAACTCAAGCTTCTGGAGCTTGGAGTAAATGAAGAAATCGTCAGGCGCGTAACCATTGCGACTTTTGAAGCGGAAATGAATGTAATTATCTATGCAGCCGCCGGATGGTTACACTATTACATTACACCAGATTATATTAGAATAAAAATCGGGGATATGGGTCCAGGCATCGAAGACACTGAACTTGCGATGCAGGAAGGCTATTCTACTGCCCCTGACTGGGTACGGGAAATGGGATGGGGAGCAGGCATGGGACTGCCTAACATGAAAAAGAATTCTAATAAATTTGATATTGATACTGTGGTAGGCGAGGGAACAACCATAGAGATGGTTATAAATTTTCGATAGTTAATCAGGCAAATCTTAAGGGGAAGAAATGAAACTCGACGACGTTGTAAAAGAAATTTCCTTGGATGTCAAAACCTGCAACGGCTGCCTTAATAATCAGATTACAGGAGCATATGTAAGTGACCTGCTTTCTGATGTGATGGCCAACGGTAAAGATGGCAATATATGGATCACACTTCAAATGCATATGAATATCGTAGCTGTCGCCGGATTAAATAACCTGGCCGGTATCGTTGTCGTTGGAGGCAGACAGCCGGATCAGGAAGTTCTGAAAAAGGCTGAAACCGAAAAAGTTGCGATTCTGACCACGCCTCTGACCGCATTCGAGGTCTCAGGCAGACTATACCGGATGCTGAAATGATTACACCATATTTCTATCGAGATTGAACTTCAATATTTTCTTTAAATGCTGAAAAAATTCAAAGTTGATCTTCATATTCATACATGCCTTTCTCCATGCGCCGACCTCGAGATGTCACCATTATCAATAGTAAAAACAGCCTCTAATAAAGGAATAGATATAATCGCTATTACTGACCACAACTCTGCAGAAAATATCATTGCGGTGATAAATGCTGCCAAAGGATCGGATGTTAGGGTGCTTGCCGGAATGGAAATATCATCATCTGAAGAAGCTCATATTCTGGCACTGTTTGATGATATCGATAGCATCCTGAATCTGCAGGAGATCATATATGAAAACCTTCTCCCCGGAGAAAATGATGAAAAACGGTTTGGAGAACAGATTGTTGTCAATGATGCTGATGAGGCAGTGCATTTTAATAAAAGATTACTTATAACAGCAACAAAACTGGAAGCAAGCTCAATAGTTGACACTATCCATTCTCTTTGCGGCATCGCAGTGGCGTCACATGTTGACAAGACAACATTCAGTATAATTTCGCAACTCGGCTTTATTCCTGAGGATTTGCTATTTGATGCACTCGAAATGTCTCCAAACATCAGCAGGAAAAACGCCGAGCAGTCATTCAAAGAATATAATACTGCTGCATGGGTGTCTTCTTCCGATGCTCATCGGATAAGCGAAATCGGGCAAAGGACAACTTTTTTTTACATGAAACAACCAACATTGCAGGAAATGAAACTTGCCCTGAAGAAGATTGAAGGCAGAAAAGTGGAATGGAGATAACAAAACATGGAAGACCTTTCATTACATATTTTAGACATTGCCGAGAACTCAATAAGGGCAGGTGCCGGAAAGATAAATATACTGATCCTTGAAGACATTAAAGCCAATCTGTTACTTTTAGAAATCTGTGATAACGGCAAGGGGATGGACGAAGAGATGGTGAAACGCGTCTGCGACCCCTTTTATACAACAAAATCAGTCCGACGGGTCGGCCTTGGACTCCCGCTTCTTGCTCAGACATCCAGAGAATGCGGGGGAGATATAGAAATAGAAACCGGGCAGGGCAAAGGTTCAACAGTTACGGCCCGTTTTCAGCATAACCACATAGACAGAAAACCTCTGGGAGATATCGAAAAAACAATGACTGTATTAATTGTTTCACATCCAGATATTGATTTTATATTGAAGTATAAAAAGGGGAACAGTTCATATATTCTTGATACTGCAGATCTGAAAAGGCAACTTGACGGTATTCCAATAGATAACCCAGAGGTAATAAATTTTATTAAGAATGATATAAATAGCTGGTTAAATAAATTAGATAGTATGATAAAATAGTTTTGTTTGCGATTTATTTCGATTAATAATAAATATAATAGAAAAGGGGCGTAATGGAAAAGGGAAGAATATTAGTACTTGATGACGATCCTGTCGTAACTTTAAGCTGCAAAAGAATTCTCGGCGCAGAAGGCTATAGTATTTCAACCGTTGAAAAAGGCGAAGAAGCCCTTAATAAGCTGACAAAAGAAGACTATGATCTGTTCATCTCTGATGTCAGGCTCCCCGATATTAGCGGAATTGAGGTTCTCAGGGAAGCAAAAGTCATCAAGCCCAAAACTGATGTTGTAATAATTACAGGCTACCCAACTCTTGAAGACGCCAAAGAAGCAACAAATCTCGGGGCATTTGAATACATTGAAAAGCCTTTCACCCCTGATTTTATGCTTAATGTAGCAAAAAAAATATTTGACACAAGGGGATGGATATTAAGGCAGGCATTCATAGATGAATTCAGGGACTCGATAGTTTCCCTGCATGACAAGGATAATCCTGTTATTTTTTATAAAGAAGGAACCTGGGCACGTCCGGCAGAGTACGGCTTATGGGAGATAGGGTGTGATTTGAGATACTGGCTTTTGTCAGGAAATCTGACTTATGTAGAATTTATTAAGAACATTGATAAGGTTGATGCAGGAAAACCTTTTGCAACAATATATACGAGCAGTGGAGATGGCAGTGACCTGCTTGCGCCAATGAATGCTGAAATAAGAGAGATTAACACAAGGGCAAATGATGTAATGTGCGAGCTTTTAAAAGACCATCTTTCCGAGGGGTGGCTGTTATGGTTAGCCAAGGTTCTTCCTCTGGAGAGTGATCAATATACTTAGGTCCATAATTATTATCCTGAAAGAATTTCCTTAATATCATTATTAAGCCTGGAATTTTGACTCGTAAATTCAAAATTGTGCAAGGAAAGTATAACCAATGTTTAAAATCATAAAAAAAGAAGAGCTGTCAGAGAATATAACTTTATTTGAAATTGATGCAAAAGATATTGCTAAAAAGGCAGAACCCGGCAATTTTCTTCTTGTGATAGCCGGCGAAGAAGGAGAGAGAATACCATTAACAATTGCTGATTTCGACAGAGCAAAAGGAACATTAACTATCGTCTTCCAGAAGGTTGGTAAAAGCACCCACTACCTGGGAACACTAAAAGAAGGTGATTTTATATCTGACGTTATGGGTCCTCTGGGTGAGCCTTCCCATATAAAAAATTTTGGTACAGTTGTATGTATAGGCGGCGGGGTTGGAATAGCTCCGGTTTATCCAATAACCAGAGCATTAAAAAAGGCAGGCAATAAAGTCATCTCAATTATAGGTGCAAGAACAAAGTCCCTCCTTTTCTGGGAGGAGAAAATGCGTGATGTTTCAGATGAACTGATAGTCACGACAGATGACGGTTCTTACGGCAAAAAGGCGGTTGTAACTGTGCCGCTGGAAGAACACCTGCAAAATGACAAGATAAATCTGGTCTATGCTATCGGCCCGGCCATTATGATGAAATTCGTGTGCAAGACAACAGAAAAATATAATGTGAAAACAATAGTCAGTTTAAATTCGATCATGATTGACGGGACAGGGATGTGTGGAGGCTGCAGAGTAAATATAGGAGGAAAGACAAAATTCTGCTGCGTTGACGGCCCTGAATTTGACGGTCACAATGTAGATTTTGATTTACTGATGGAAAGACAGAAAATGTATCTTGATGAGGAAAAGGAAGCCATGGAAAAATATAAGAGAGAAGCAGGAATTTAATAATGGAGACTAAAAAAGAGGATAGGAAAACAAAAAAGAGAGTGGCGATGAAGGAGCAGGAACCCCTTAAGAGGGCCAGAAATTTTAATGAGGTTCCTTATGGATATTCTCCTGATGAGGCAGTTGAAGAGGCATCCAGATGTTTGAATTGCAAAAAGCCTGCCTGCAGAACAGGGTGCCCTGTTGAAGTTCAAATTTCATCTTTTATCAGTTTAATCAAAGAAGGGAAATTTCTTGAGGCCAGCCGTAAGATCAAGGAAGAAAATGCTTTGCCGGCCGTTTGCGGAAGGGTGTGCCCACAGGAAATTCAGTGTGAATCTCTATGTATAGTTGGTAAGAAAGGCAATCCTGTTGCCATAGGCAACCTTGAGAGATTCGTTGCTGACTATGAAGCAGAAAAAGGCGAAATCAAAATCCCGGAGAAAGCTAAACCTACCGGTAGAAAAGTAGCTGTAATAGGATCTGGTCCCGGCGGTTTAACCTGCGCATCTGATTTGATACAGTCCGGTCACCAGGTTACGATATTTGAGGCATTGCACAAGGCAGGCGGTGTCCTGATCTATGGCATACCCGAGTTCAGACTTCCAAAGGCTATTGTAGAAAGAGAGGTCGAATACATAAAAAAGCTGGGGGTTGAACTGAAATCCAATGCTGTAGTAGGAAAACTCTTTACTATTGATGAATTATTGGATGAGAAGGGATATGATGCCTGCTTTATTGCAACAGGTGCAGGATTACCCGTGTTTATGGGAATTCCGGGAGAAAATCTCAATGGTGTTTATTCCTCCAATGAATTCCTTACAAGGGCCAATCTTATGAAGGCATATCTCTTTCCAAAATACGATACACCCATAAGAAAAGGCAAGAAGGTTGCTGTATTCGGCGGCGGGAATGTTGCCATGGATTCAGCGAGGGTAGCTTTGCGGCTTGGAGCAGAAAAGGTGTATCTTATTTACAGACGCTCCGAAGCCGAGATGCCTGCAAGAAAAGCTGAAGTTCACCATGCCAGAGAAGAAGGCATTGAATTTCTCATGCTGACAAACCCGGTGAGACTTATTGATAACGGCAAAGGGCATGTCTGCGCCGTCGAATGTCTGAAGATGGAACTGGGAGAGCCTGATGAATCAGGAAGGAGAAGACCCGTACCCATTAAGGGAAGCGAATTTCAGATTGAAATAGATGTTGCTATCCCCGCAATAGGGACAAGGGCAAATCCGATTTTACTCCAAAGTGCTCCTGATTTAAAATTAAATAAGCGGGGATATATAACAGCTGAGGAAGAAACAGGCATGACCTCCAAGGAAGGCGTTTTTGCCGGAGGAGATATTGTTACAGGTTCCGCAACGGTTATCCTGGCCATGGGCGCCGGCAGGAAAGCGGCAAAGGGAATTAATGAGTATCTGAAATGGAAATTCTGGGACTTCAAAGGAGATTCTGATGGATGACAATTTCAAAATCCTTATAGTGGATGATGAGCCGGTAGTGATAAAAAGCGCCGAGAGGGTCCTTACGACAGAAGGGTATAACATCGAGAGTGCTGTCAGCGGGAAAGAGGCAATATCCATGATGGAGCAGAATACCTACAATCTCGTGCTCACTGATCTCAAAATGCCGGAGATGGACGGAATTACACTCATAAAATGGATTAAGCAGAAAAAACCTGAGACGGGCATTGTAATCATAACAGGTTATCCATCACAGGAGACGATAAAAGAAGCCCTTGAACTGGGAATTATAGATTACGTCCCTAAACCCTTTACTCCGTCAGTGCTGACAGATGTAACTCACAGGGCTGTTGAATGGATAAAGGGAAAAGTCGTTTACGAGGAAAAGGAACCTGATGTTTTTCCGCCGTCAATGGCAGCTGAACTTGATAAAATCATGAAGGAGTACAGGGTCTTGCCCGGATGTCTTATACCGGTGCTTCAAAGGGCACAGGAATTAGTAGGATATCTTCCGCCTGTAGTTCAGAAACATATTTCAAAAGGTCTTAATATATCAGAAGCAGAGGTCCATAGTGTTGTCACTTTTTATTCATTTTTTACTATGAAACCCCGAGGTGAACACCTCATCAGACTCTGCCTGGGAACAGCCTGCTACGCAAAAAAATCAGAGGCAATTCTGGAAAAATTCAAATCGGAATTGCATGTTGATGTTGATGAAGTTACCCCTGACAGGAAGTTTTCTATTGAAACCGTCCGCTGTCTCGGTGCATGCGGTCTTGCACCGGTTGCAGTTATAGACACCGATACTTATGGTCTAATGCATCCAAAGAAAGTAAGAGAGGTCATCAATGAATATAAACAAACCTAAATGTTGCGTAAACAAGGAGAAAAACAATGGCCAGGCTGACTGTAGATGATCTGAAAAAAATTAAAGAAAAACACAAGGCTACACTTGCCTTGAGGGAAGGCGATCAGAGGGCAAGGGTTACGGTACATATGGGCACATGCGGAATAGCTGCCGGAGCAAGAAATATAATGACCGCCTTAATGGACGAAATAGATCAGAATAATGTTCAGGATGTGATGGTGTCAACATCAGGGTGTGCCGGACTATGCGCCCGTGAACCAATGGCTACTGTAGAAATTCTTGAAAAGCCGCCCGTAAAATACGTTGATCTTACCGATGAGAAAATGAGGCAGATATTCAGGGAGCATGTAATGGGCGGCAACCCTGTTAAAAAATATGCCTTTGTTATCGGATGCGAAACAACGTATTAGTAAAAGGATTCAAGGGGTCAAGGATTCAAGAGATGGAATTAGTGTTTTAAGTTTTCCTTTCACTTGAACCATGGAATCCTCGAACCCTGTTTAGTTTGGAGAAGTATATGGAAAGATATCGTGCAAATGTGATGCTCTGTGCCGGGACAGGTTGTGTAGCTAGCGGCTCTATGAAAGTAAGAGCGGCGCTTGATGAAGAACTGAAAAAGAGGGGACTTGAAGAGGAAATACAGATTGTTATGACCGGCTGCAACGGTTTCTGTGCAAAGGGACCCATTATGGCTGTCTATCCTGATCAGATCTTTTACCAGGCTTTGAAGACAGAGGATGTTCCTCATCTGGTAGAAGAACATTTTTTAAAAGGCAGGCCGGTTGAGGAGCTTATGTATGAGGAAACGGTTGAAAAATTACCTATTCCAACCATAGGTGACATCCCATTCTTTAAACTTCAGGTTCTTCGTGTTCTGAGGAACAAAGGTCTCATTGATCCTGAAAAAATTGAAGATTATATTGCAAGAGACGGCTATATGGCTGCCGCAAAGGCTCTCACTGAAGTGACCCCCGAAGAAATAATAAAAATTATAAAGGACTCCGGTTTAAGAGGCAGAGGCGGTGCAGGATTTCCAACAGGCCTGAAATGGGAATTTGCCTCAAAGTCGGTGGCAGACCAGAAATATATGCTCTGCAACGGCGACGAGGGAGACCCCGGTGCATTTATGGACAGGTCAGTCATGGAGGCAGACCCGCACTCAGTGATTGAAGGAATGATTATAGGAGCACGGGCAATAGGCGCAAGCAAGGGTGTTATTTACGTGAGAGCTGAATATCCTTTAGCTGTCGAACGTCTCCGTATAGCAATTGCCCAGGCCAATGATGCCGGCTTGCTTGGAAAGAACATTCTCAATTCGGGGTTTGACTTTGACCTCAGCATTTACCTTGGTGCAGGTGCGTTTGTATGCGGCGAAGAAACTGCGCTCATGCGTTCCATTGAAGGAAAGAGGGGCATGCCGATTCCCAGACCACCCTTCCCTGCACACAAAGGGCTATGGGAAAAACCGTCAGTCCTGAACAATGTTGAAACCCTGGCACAAATATCACCCATTATCTTAAACGGATCCGGGTGGTACAGAAGCCTCGGGACTGAAAAGAGCCCCGGCACAAAGGTCTTTGCGCTTACAGGTGCCATACATAATGTGGGACTCGTTGAGGTCCCCATGGGTATTCCGCTCAGCACAATCATCCATGATATCGGAGGCGGGATAAAGAAAGGGAAGTTCAAGGCTGTCCAGCTCGGCGGCCCTTCAGGCGGCTGTATCCCTGAAAGTCTCATCGATACACCTGTAACCTATGAAGATATTATGGCAACAGGCGCCATTGTCGGCTCCGGCGGAATGGTCGTCCTGGATGAAAGCAACTGCATGGTCAGTCTGGCCAGATTCTTTCTTGGCTTTACAACAGAAGAATCCTGTGGAAAATGTACACCCTGCAGGGTAGGCACAAAAGTCCTGCTTGATATGCTCGAGGATATTACAGAAGGCAGAGGGAAAGATGGCGACATCGAGACACTGGAGGATCTTGGCAGAGATATTATTGCGACATCTCTCTGCGGGCTTGGACAGACAGCGCCGAATCCTATACTTACTACAATCAAATATTTCAGGGACGAATATGAAGCCCATATCAAACACAAAAGATGCGATGCAATGGTCTGTAAAGAGCTTGTGTCTTCTGCATGTCAGCATACCTGCCCGATTGGAACAGAGGTCCCGGTCTATGTATCTTTAATCGCACAGAAACGCTTTGATGAAGCATTTCATATAATCAGAAAGGACAATCCTCTGGCTAATGTCTGCGGCCGTGTCTGCCACCATCCCTGTGAATCCAGATGCAAAGCAGGAGAATCAGGACAACCTCTTGCAGTCAGGACACTGAAGCGATTTGCCCTTGATCACGGGATAAGAAAAAGCCTCAAACTGCCAATTAAAGCAAAGGAGCCAAAAAATAAAAAAATCGCCATTATCGGTTCAGGACCCAGCGGACTTTCAGCGGGATACTCCCTTACCCTTGAAGGATATGATGTTACTATCTTTGAAGCCAAGTCTGTCATAGGCGGAATGATGAGGGTAGCACTACCGATTTACAGATTACCAAGAGAACTTCTTGATAATGACATCGAGGCTATTAAAGACTCGGGAGTGAAATTCAGGACAGACACAGCATTTGGCAAAGATATAACAATCGACAGTCTTTTCAGTGATGGATTTAAAGCTATATTTATTTCGGTGGGTGCCCACAGGCCCATGGCACTGGGCATCACCGGTGCAGATTGCGAAGGCGTACGCGCCGCCATGTCGCGCCTGTCATCTGAGGACGCGGAGCTTGCCGCGACCGCGCGCGCGCTCTTCTCGTGGCACGCCGCGCACCGCTTCTGTCCGCGATGCGGCCAGCCCAGCGACGTGACGCACGCAGGCTGGCAGAGGCGCTGCCCG
>CAYPIT010000069.1:0-11630 GCA_964410825.1 uncultured Nitrospiraceae bacterium | reverse complement strand
GACTTCCATCAAAAATAAATAAAATTGTGGATAATCTTAATGATAAAAACTTTGGAAAACTCTCTTTTTCTCATCTTGACCCTACTGCAGATCCCCAAAGAGCGAAGGAAGCCGAACAGTACAATATACTATTGCTTAACTGGGATAATTTTACCGACAGGAGGGGGAAAACCGTTCCGGCTGGCAAGGGGCATGCCGGAATTGTGGTGGAGCATGGCGATAATTTTAAAGAAATTAAACTGATCGAGGTTTTCAGACTGCCGTTATTCGGCACCCAATATCAACTTACTGACCTTGCTGATATCGAGAAGACAATCGGTGATACTGTCGAAAATGTAATAAATATCAATGAAGAAATAGGGTATCTTTCGGATCATGGAACTCTTTCGCTCGGTGCAGTGTCTCCTATGTTTGGTGGTGCTCAGCAGGATTCTGTTTCAAACCTTAACAGACTGCTTAACAAGAGTTATTCTATCAAGCAGGTGAATCTGAAAGAAAGCGGTATTCCTGATGGCCTGTCGTTTCTTATTATCGCAGGCGCAAAACAAAACTTTTCAGATTATGAGCTTTATCAGATTGATCAGTTTCTCATGAAGGGTAATAACCTTGCTGTCTTTCTCGACTCATTTAATGAAGTTTCCCCCCAGGGTCAACAGGCAATGATGCAGCAGTTCCAGAGGTCATTTCATGTACCGATCGATACAGGACTGGAAAAACTACTATCCCATTATGGCTTGCAGGTTAAGAAATCAATAGTTCTTGATGAAAATTGTTACAAGCAGCAGGTCCCGAGGGCTTTTGGCGGCGGTGAGCGCCAAATTTATTTTGCACCTATCATCAAGAGTGAAAATATTAACAGGGAGGCTGAATATCTGCAGAATATTAAAGGCCTCGTAGTGCTTAAATCTTCTCCGGTAACAGTTGACGCTGAAAAGATCGAAAAATCTGGTTTGAAAGCTATTAAGCTTTTTTCATCATCCGAAAGGTCATGGGAGATGAAAGACAGGATTGATTTTAATCCGATGTACATGAGTCCTCCGGGGGATAAAGAGGCTTATAAAAGCTATGGTCTGGCTTATGCAGTCGAAGGTATGTTTCCAAGTTACTATGCTGACAAGCCGGTACCTCTTAAAGAAGATGACAAAGACGCTAAGGAATCTACTGATAAAGAGCAGGAAGATAATAAAAAAGAAGAAGGCATTGATATGTCTGCGATCCTGACCGAGGGAGCTACAATTAAGAAAAGCAAACCCGGGAAAATATTCCTCGTAGGTTCATCAGAGATTTTAAAAGATAATGTGATAGACGAAGAAGGCAGGACTCCCAATGCACAGTTTATTATGAATGTCGTGGACTATCTTAACGATAGAGGGGATACCGCTGTTATGAGGAGTAAGACACAAAAGTTCAATCCGCTTAAAGAGGTTTCCCCTGCTGTAAAGGCCACGGTTAAAACTGCGAATATTGCAGGCCTGCCGGTACTTGTAATTTTTGCAGGAGTATTAGTCTGGTTTAAGAGGGTTTCCAGAAAGCGTTTAATTCAGAAGATATTTTCCTGATAGTGTTGCTTAACCCATATTATTCACCCGGCAAAGCAGGTATCCAAAAAAAAACGTTTTGGGAGCGGCTTTTACCGATTGGGTATCAGATACATTATCTATATTAAAAAGTTATATAGATGTGTTTCATATAAATGCATGTTGCCGTATTCAAACCGTTTTTTTTGGATACCTGCTTTGGTTCAGGATATTTATGAATAATGCAGGTTAAAGGAGTGTCATGAAAATAAAAAAAGAAATCGCGATTCTTTTCTTCATTATAGCGGCGCTGCTCTTTTATATTTTTTCTGAAAAAGGGGAGAAAACACATTATCAACTGCCTGACATTAAAACTGTCAATACGGAAGATATTTCTAAAATTAGCATTTTAAGCAAGGACTCGGACATTACATTAATTAAAGGCGGTGACGGATGGCTTATAGCCCCACAGAATTATCCTGCTGATGAAATCACGGTTAATAATCTTATGCGAACAATATCAGAGCTGAAGTTGACTGCGCTTGTTTCTGAATCAAAAAACTATTCCATCTATGAGCTTGATAAAGACAACAGGATTGAAGTGGAATTTTACGCAGGGGATAAAATTTTGCGAAAGATCTTTATTGGCAAGCCGGCGTCTTCATACCGTCATACTTTTGTAATGCTCGGTAATGATCATCGTGTTTACCATGCTGAAGGAAATATAAAAAATGAATTCAATAAAACCGTATCTGATCTTCGGGACAAGCTGGTTATGAAATTCAGTGATGAGATTGCAGAAGTGATCATGAAAAAAAGGGACAGTGAACTGACTGTTTCACGGATATCTCCCCCTGCATCTGTGGATGTTACTGACAAAGGTTCAAAGGCGGGAGGTGAGGATGCAGCCAGGTGGATAGCAGCGGACGGCAGTCCCGTAACAGCGGAAGAAATTGACGAGGTAATCGATACTTTATCGAATTTTCAGTGCGATAAATTTATCGAAGACAGGGAGAAGGATGATTTTAAGTCTCCTCTCTTCACATTGACGCTTAAAGGAATTAATACTTACACAATTTCTCTCTTTGAAAAAGAAGATGATCAGTATCCGGGTATTACTTCAGAAAGTGAATATCCCTTCTTTATTTCCGAATGGAAGGCTAAAAGAATCATGAAGGAACATGACAGCCTGAAACCCGGAGAATAGTCTAAAATTCAATAAGTTACAGGGATAATTCTACAGATATCTGATCCTTACGGATTCAGCCTTTAGATTCATTTTCTCTGTTTCCTTGATCAATTATTTCCCTTGCGTTATCAAGTGACTTCTGTAAATTTTTAGATTTATTAGCTGTTTCATCAAGGAACTTTATCATCTCTTTTCTGGAGTTTCCTTGTGTCTTCATCATCTCCCCGAGTGTCTTCAGGTCTGTCCCGTGAGACTGAAATTGCTCTATCAGAAAATCATGGAGGTTATTGGTAGCAGCATCGAGAAGCTTGAGCACGTATTGGAATTTTATGTTCTCACGATAATTTTCAAAGTGAAAGATAATCGATTTTTCGGTTTCTGCCTTAATGAGGTTGAACCCGTCAGCAAGGGCGAGAATCTGTTCCTGCTTACTGTGCTTTGCAGATTTCTTTAAAGCTTTTTTAAAAAGATTTATCGCAGAATAGAATCCGAGACGTATAATTGCTTCTGCCCTGATTTTAGCCGAATATTGCAAAGCAGCAGAACCGGATGGGAGTTTAAGGCTTGCAGTTTGCTTCACTTCATCAATATCAAGAAAGGACTCTCTATCAAAAGAGGATGTCTGAATGTCCGGTCCAGGACTTCTGATCACAGCCCTGAGTTCTGAAACTGCGTCTGATGCCATAGCTTTATATGGTTTTGCGACAGACTCAAGATATTTCTGAAGACGTTCGTCGATCTCTCCAAGGAAACGTGCAATTTCGGGATTAATATTCTCAGCCATAAAGACATCGAGTTCTCTCTTGAACTTTTGAAATATAAAATGAAGTGTATTGGAAAAACCTGAAACTGCAAGCTTCTCACGGTATTTTTCGAATGATACAGAATAAGAACGGATGAAATCAAGAGTCTCTGAAGAAACACCGCCAGAGTGCAGATTGAAAAAGCTGTCGATTTCACCCTTGAGATCCTTCATAATCTCTTCTGATGACCCCTTTAATGTACTCTTGACAAGAGTTCTGATTTTCTCGAGCTGGTCTTGATAATGCCTTATCTTTTTCATGAGTTCTGATGCGCTGTCAGTGTCTTTCTCCATAAGATCTTTATTTATCCAGGCAAAGTTTTCTACTCCCGAAGCGATGACCGTCATTCGTTCAAGGTGATTTTTCAGCAGCAGTCCGATTCGTTCCCGCGAAAGCTTCGAATGAAGTGTGGAATTAAAATGATCGGTCTCGCGAGTTAAAAAGGAAATTATTTCTTTTTCTTCCATCCATTGAGCAAGTCTAAAACTGTTCTTGTTAGATAAGCTCATATTTTGGGCGCTGAATAAATTAAATAATGCTGATAGCGCATATATATCAGGATCAGGTCTTAACATCGAAAGCTCTTCCTTCACTTTCCCGATAATAGCGCTCAAGTTTTCCAGTGAGTCATGTTCGCTGATATCAACATTAACAACGAACAGGGTATTTTCGATAATGCCCATTTTCTTAATCATAGAGAGGAACTTGATGTCAGCTTCACGCAGTCCTGTGCGACTGCTGATAACATAAATAATAAAATGTGTCTGGATGAGATAATTCTGGATCATGACAAGATGTAGAGGGTTGGGAGAATCACTTCCCTGGCAATCAGCAATCTCTACTGAACCGGTAATTTCATTGTGGTTAATTTCCAGCTCAACATCTTTCAGGTAAACCGCCAGAACATCGTCACTTACAAAAGAACGGTGTCTGACAAACTCATCGCCTCTGAATTCAGCAGTCATCGAGTCACCGGATATGATTTCAGTTACACGATCATATCCCTTCAGGTATAGCGAGAGTAAAATACTGTTTGGATCCCGAACACCGTCAATTATGAGCATATCATCCCTGAGTCCCATTAAAGCAAGCTTGAGGGCCTGACGATCCTTTTCATCCTGTATATCGAATAACTTTTCATCAGACTGTTTTTCCCATGCAGGGAAAAGGACCAGCGCATTTTCAATTTCGTTATTTATTTCATCCCATGACTTAAAATGAAGAATGGACCTCAGATTTTCTCCTCTCCTGACGCGCGTAACGATTGAAGTTACAATTCCTGCACCTCTTTTCAGATAATCTCCCCTGAACAGGGAATTGACAAGCGTACTCTTTCCTGACTTGACCACTCCTATAACCGCAACGCGTACTGATTCTTCTGATATCTGCCGGTGAATGTCTTTGCAGGCCTTTTTCCAGCCATCAAGTCGGCTGTCTGCAATATCTGAATGGCTTTGAACTGATTTGAGCAAGGAAGAAAGTGTCCTGTTAATATTAAGCAATTCTTCCTTGGGGCTGATCTGTGCTTCTTTAATATTCATTATTTAACGCCAGGATTATAATTGATTATTCTAATAGAGAACAATAGACGTTTATAATTATACTTTAATTTCCTCTTCAATTAACAACATATAAATTTACAAAGTGAGAATCCTCAAAATTCATGGTTCAAGGTGAGATATTATTGTGCCGAATATATGGATAGGGCAGATCTATGCTCATGAAAGGAGAGAAAAAATGTTTAAGAAATGGACAGAAGAAACTGCAGGTATCAAAATAGATGATAATGGCAACAACGGGAATCATCAGGCAGACTCGGACAGTGAAGAGCGTGAAATCCTGATTAATAAATCCACTGATAAAGGAAATAATAATGGGGATGTTAACACTATACTGAAGGGTAGCAAATTAGTTGGTGATATTAATGTAACTTGCGATCTTAAATTGAGCGGAGATGTTGAAGGCAATATAACCTCTGAGAAGAATTCCGATATCGTAATCCAGGGAACCTGCAAAGGAAATATTGTTACTAAAGAAGGCAGTATTGATATTGAGGGAGAATTGGTAAAAGGGAATATAACGGCAGGCAAAAATGTAACGATATCCGGTAAGTTCAAAGGAGGAGAGGCAAAAGCAGAGGGTAAAATATATGTAAATGGCGCATTCAGTGGTAAACTGGAGGCTAATGAAATCGAAATTGGCCCCAATGCCTCGGGCAAGGGAGAACTCCTGTACCGGGAATATATTTCGATTTCAAAGGGGGCTAAACTTGAAGCTCAGATTAGTCAGGTTCAAAACGGGCTTAAAGTGGTCAGGAATTCGGGTGAGAAAAAAGTGGTGGAAATAAAAGCCAGTTCTACAGAAACCAAGGAAGCAAAATAGCTTCTATAAAAAATATAGTTCTTCTTGACACACCCCCAATCATTTCCCATACTATTGCTACTTCCATGCATATTCAGACATTAGAAAAATGGAGACATACTCATGATTTCGTTGTGATTCACGAGCAGGGTGAGAAGCGGACGAAGCAGGTACTCGTGCTGACTGTGATAACAATGGTTGCGGAAATCATCGCGGGATTTGCATTTGGTTCGATGGCGTTGCTTGCTGATGGCTGGCACATGGGAACTCACTCTGTAGCATTTGCCATAACCATATTCGCATATCATTTCTCAAGAAAACATGCCGGGGATAAACAGTTTACATTTGGAACAGGAAAAGTATCAGTGCTGGGAGGTTTCGCCAGCGCTTCTGCATGTGCTGGCTGATGCATTAACATCAATCTTAGCGATTATTGCATTATTTTTCGGTAAATATTTTGGATGGAATTGGCTTGATCCCTCAATCGGTATTTTAGGCGCATTGTTAATTACCCGCTGGTCGTACGGATTACTTTTAGACACAAGTTCTATTCTGCTGGATAAAAATATTGCACAGGAAAAAACAAAGACCATAATAGATACTATTGAATCTGATTCTGATAACCGAATAGCTGATATTCACGTATGGAAAGTTGGCCCGGCAGACTACGCGGCGATGATATCACTTGTTACGCATTTTCCAAAAGATTCAGAACATTACAAAAAATTATTAAATAAATATAATGAACTTTCTCATATAACGATAGAGGTGAATCATTGTAGAGATGAGCCTTGTTCAAATGCAAACTCATAACTATGATTCAATCCATGACTCATAAGCAGGGGCAAGAGTAGTCCATGAAAATGGTTCGGTCAGGCTTTCGGCCTTATCCTGAGCCAACCTTTTGTTTCTGATAATTTCCTTTTTAAGCCTTACACAGTTTTTTCCTTTGTGAAAGACTTCAGCAGATCTTCAAGGATCATATAGAGCGAGGGTACGAGCAGTAAAGTGATTAACGTTGCGAACAGAATCCCAAAACCGAGGCTTATCGCCATAGGAATGAGAAACTGGGCCTGCATACTTTGTTCAATAATTATAGGAGTGAGACCGAGAGATGTTGTCAGTGACGTCAGGATAATTGGACGGAATCTTTGCTTGGCAGCCTCTGCAACAGCAATAAAAAGGTCAACACCTTGCTCTCTCTTCTGATTAATAAAGTTGATCAGCAGCAATGAGTCGTTTACTACGACACCTGTGAGTGCAACAATACCGAATGTGCTGAGAATGCTGAGGTCAAATCCCATAATCAGATGTCCAAGAATGGCTCCTACAAAACCAAATGGTATGGCTGACATAATAATGAAGGGCTGGAGATAGCTCCTGAATGGAATGGCTAACAGAGTGTATATTAGAAACAGTGCCATAAGGAAACCCTTTCTCATGCTGCCCATAGACTCCCTTCGCTGCTTTTCTTCTCCCTCCAGATCATAAGTAAGCCCTGGGTAATCGTTAGTTAAGTCCCTTAGAACAGTTTTTTTCATATCGAGCAGAATTTCTTCTGCATTTGCCATTTTATTATCTACACTCGCTGTGACATTAATTACCCTCTTTCTATCAGTACGGTTAATCTCACTGAATCCTCTGCCTTCCTCGATGTATGCAGCCTGACTGAATGGGATTTCATCTCCGGAGTCTGTACGTATGCGGAGGGTTTCCAGATTACCAAGACTTTTTCTGTTTTTTTCCGGATAACGCACCATTACCTTAACTTCACTGCGTCCCCTTTGAATCCTTAGCGCTTCGGTACCGTAAAAGGCTGCACGTATCTGGCGACCGAGGTCTGTCTCTGTGATGCCGAGCGTCCGGGCTTCAGTTTTAAGCTTTAATCTGAGTTCACGCTTGCCTTTAGTATAATTATCGTTAATATTGCTTACACCTGGATACGCTGCCAGTGATTTTTTTATCCTTGCTGCTGAACCGGCAAGGACATCAAAATCTTCATGTGCGAACCGTATATCTATATTTTCGCCAAAGCGGACAAGATCATATTTGAAAGTTATCGAGTCAGCTCCCGGAACACTGCCTACTGATTCCCGTAGTTTGCGCGCGATCTCTGCAGATTTTATATCACGCTTTTCACTCTGTATGAGCATCAAAATAATTTCTGAAAGGTGGGAGCCAGATGATGTGCTTTCCCCGCTATGACCATATATAATAGTGTTGCCTATCAGGGAAAAAATATGTCTGAGAAGACTCTTGCCCTCCGGAAGATTGCTGTCGTAATCTTCAATGACTTTCTGTGCCTTGCTGACAACGTAATCATGAGCCTTTGCAGTATCTTCAACAGATGTTCCGATAGGCATTTTCAGGGAAGCGGTTATGAAGTCAGCATCCACATTAGGCATAAAACGGAACTTAACCACTCCTCCGCCTACAATTCCGACCGTGATCAATAAAACAGAGATAGAAACGGCCAGTGTTGTATACCTGTTCCGAATACAGAGGGAGAGAAAACGGTGGTAAGGGCCGTGTACAAAACTATCAAGCCTGTGACCGAACTTCTGTCTTATTTTGTCTATCGATCCCAGGATTCCGCCTTCAGAGTTCACGGCTTTTCCAAAACTCAGGTGCGCAGGCAGAATCAGCAATGACTCGATGAGCGAGACAGCAAGTATAGGTACGACTACAAAAGGAATTACTTTAATGAATTTCCCCATAGTACCACTAACGAACATCAATGGAAGAAATGCGGCCACTGTAGTGAGAACAGAAAATATAACAGGACGGGCAACTTCGAGTGTACCGTCAATGGACGAGGTTGTGTATGACTTATTCATACTGCGATGTGTGAACACATTTTCTCCTACAATAATTGCATCGTCTACCACAATGCCGAGTGCAAGTATAAATGCAAAAAGCGATAGCATGTTTATAGAAACATCCAGGGAAGGCATCAGTAACAGAGCCCCCAGAAATGATATCGGAATTCCGAGCATCACCCACATCGCCAGCCTGACCTGCAGAAACAGCCCTAACACCAGGGAAATCAATATCAGGCCGATAAGGGCGTTTTTCAACAGCAGATTTAGCCTGCTCCTGTAGATTTCAGAAAAATCGTTCCAGGTAGCGATGCTGATCGATTCAGAAAGAGCCCTGTTCTTTTGTTTGACATAGCGCTTTACTATGTTGGAAATTTCGAGCGGTTTTTGCTTTCCCACGCGATAGACAGCAACCATTGCTGCAGGCAGACCGTCGAAACGTGCGAATTCATCAGTCTCCCTGAATGAGTCATGCACTTCTGCGATTTCCCCGAGTTTCAGTTCAGTGCCGTCAGGATTTTCCAGTATAGTAATTTCGGCATATTCCGGCCCTTTATAGCGTTTTTCTTTTGTACGGATAAGGACCTCACCGCCTTTTGTTTTGACAGCTCCTGCAGGCAGATCAACAGATGCATGTTTTATGCGTTCCGCAATATTTCCAAGAGTAAGGCCATAACGCCGCAATGTTTCTTCATTGACTTCAATCGATATCTCATAAGGCCTGACGCCTCTGAGCTCGACCTGTGTAATCTGAGGCATCGACAGCAGGTCGTCCCTGATCGATTCAGCCTGTTCGCGAAGGCTCCTTTCAGGGGCATTGCCATAAACAACAGCAGAAATTACTTCACGCCGATTAACTACTTTTGTTATAACAGGCTTTTCCGCTTCTTCCGGAAAAGTGGTTATCCGGTCGATTTCAGACTTAATGTCCTGGATTACCAGATCGGCATCCTCACCAGGGAGCATTTCGGCAGTAACCCTTCCTAACCCTTCAGCTGCAGATGATTTAATTTCCTTGATTTCGCTAATGCTGCTCAGGTTTTCTTCGATTTTAAGAATAATGCCGTCCTCAACTTCTTCAGGTCCTGCTCCCGGATATGCAACAGAGACGATTACAAGGTCAAGATCGATTTCCGGGAATACTTCCTGTTTAATCGAAAAGCTCATAACCAACCCTCCAATAATGAATATCATCATCAGAAGATTAGCGGCTACATGGTTGTGGGCCATCCATGTTATCTGGCGTTTCATCTATTACTTTCTCCGATTAATTTGACATTATTATTACTGCTCCATCGCTCTTAGTTTCATCCCATTCGCTGCTCCTGAAATATTCGAAAGAATGATAAGATCACCATCATTAATACCTTCAGAAACAATTATATTTTCTCTCTCGACTCTGACAGGCATTATTTTCTTTATCTGCAGACTGCTGTCTTTGTCCATAATCCAGATCGTCGAATTATCACGTAATGCCATTCTGGGAATCACAAATACATCTGTCAGCTTTTTCCCCTTTAATCTGATATCAGCGAATGTACCCACTGCAAGTGGTGGATGTAGTGAGCCCTTTCTTGCCAGCCCATAGGGGTCATTTATTTCAACAATTAACTCCATCATCCTGCTCCTTGTATCAACTTCGCCTGTAGAGCGTAACACACTGCCCTGCCATTCATATTGTCTATTGCGAATATTTAAAAACACTGTGGCCGGTGATCCATTAGCTATTTCTGCCCGACGCGGGACCCTTAGCCAGCTTATATCATCCAGAGACAGGGGTACCGAAATTTCAGCATTATCTGTTCCCGCAAGTACAGCAACACTTGTGCCGTTTTTAACGTACTGGCCGTGATCAACATTTTCTGATCGGACCCTTGCGTTAAATGGTGATTTTATCTTTGTGCGCTCAAGATCAAGTTTTGCCTGCTTCACAGAGGCAATGGCTGATGCCATTGTGCTTTTAGCACTCTTTAACTGCGGTTCGTACAGAACGAGAGGATTGGGAGGGATATCATTATTCCTGTTAATCCGGGCCCATTCAACCCGGGCAATTTGCGCCTGGCTTTCTATGGTGGCCAGTTCATATTCTGCCTTTGATCTGACTGATAATGAACGCTCAAGTGCAAGTCTGTAATCAGTATCTTCGATTTCAAAAAGGAGTTCTCCTGTTTTAAAGAATCCTCCTACGTTCAGATTTGGAGCCACATATACTATACGTCCGCTTACCTGCGGTATAATCGAAATTTCCTCTGCGGCTTCAACAGTACCGGTACCATGTATAACTATTTCAATGTCATTGCGCTTCGCTGTCATAACATGCACAAGCATTCCGGTATCCCTTCTGATCTCCTTTTTTGGCTCAGTGCGATCGGCTATCAAAAGTTTCATTATTACAAAACTGGCCAGGATGATACTAAGTGGAACAATAATTTTTACAACTGTCTTCTTTTTGTTCATTTTGTTTGATTCCCTGGAATTTTATTTTTTACATATTGGTGTATAACTTCATCTGTCCATTCTCCTCCCAGAGAACGTGCCAGCTGAATTCGGTCAGATATGAGCTGACGCTTTGCGGACAGCAGGTTGCTCTTTGCCGTAAAATGCCTTAGTTGCCCGGTCAGAACCGGTAGATAGTCACTAAGGCCCTGCATATAACTGTCAAGGGCAAGTCTGAGAGCATCTTCAGACGCGGATACCGTTTCATAAAGCATTTTGATTCGTTCTTCAGATGCGCTAATCTTTGTGAGAGAGTCCTCGACCTCTCTAAAGGCAGTCAGGACGATCTTGTGGTAACGGGCCAAATTTTCTCTGAAAACAGCCTTTGTCCGGTCCAGTTCGGCTTTTCTGTTTCCAGCGTCAAGAATCGGCTGGGCAATCTGCATAAGAATATTCCAGATTATATTGGGTGAATCCAGAATATCCCGTAATTTTTAAACCCAGA
>CAYPIT010000068.1:0-11852 GCA_964410825.1 uncultured Nitrospiraceae bacterium | reverse complement strand
GCTGGAGGGACAAAAAACAGATTGCAGGCGGGTTAAAGAAGAAAGGTCTCCCGGCAAGTAAAGCCCACAACAAAATCTTTCAGTTAATAATGCTCATGATCGGGATGGCCGTCTTTTTTGGTATAGGTGTGGCGGCAATGGGGCAATCTTTTAGCAAGTTCTTTATAGGATTCATCTTTGTTTTCGCTATAGCATGTCTTGCCTTTATGATGGCACACCAGACAACGATTAAGGGGCTGGGAATAGGTTACGCTGCCTGGGCCATTATCATTGGTATGTTGATTAGCAATACAGTAGGCACTCCAAAGTGGGCAAAGCCAGCTGTACAGACCGAATACTTTATCAAGACAGGATTGGTATTACTGGGAGCGAAGATTTTATTTGGAAAACTTGTGGCGATTGGGCAACCCGGAATCTTTGTAGCATGGGTAGTCACTCCAACTGTCTGGCTTATTACTTTCTGGTTTGGACAAAAAATTCTCAAGATAGCTTCCAAGGAGCTGAATGCAACCATCTGTTCCGACATGTCAGTCTGTGGTGTGTCGGCTGCAATGGCCACGGCAGCCGCATGCAGGGCAAAGAAGGAAGAGCTGACGCTTGCAGTCGGGCTCTCACTGGTCTTTACATCTATCATGATGATATTCATGCCGGTTGTTATAAAAGGGTTTTTTCCGCCCCATATGGTCCAGGTCTTAGGCGGTGCATGGATGGGAGGTACCATTGATGCGACCGGCGCTGTTGCAGCGGCAGGGGCATTTCTGGGTGACACGGCATTGTATGTAGCAGCAACTATCAAGATGATTCAGAATATCCTAATTGGGGTGATTGCCTTTCTTGTTGCCATTTACTGGTGTGCAAAAGTTGAATGCACTCCTGACCAGAAAGTAAGCTCAATCGAGATCTGGTACCGCTTTCCCAAATTTGTTATAGGTTTTATCGCTGCATCAATTATATTCTCCCTGGCAGATGCGTCTTTTGGCGGAGATATCAGCAATACAGTGATAAAGCAGGGGCTCATTAAAGGAATGAGTGATATTTTCAGGGGATGGTTCTTCTGTCTGGCCTTTGTGAGCATTGGCCTGGCAACGAACTTCCGCGAGCTTAAAGAGCATTTTCATGGCGGAAAGCCGTTTATACTTTATATCTGCGGGCAGTCTTTGAATCTGGTCCTGACCTTAGTAATGGCTTATATCATGTTCTACAAAGTATTCCCTGAGATTCTTCCCAAAATAGACCCTACACTTCAGATGCTGATTAAATAATCATGAAAGACTTAAACTTTAAAGTAAGCACAGGAGGGAATGCTACTCTGACTTCCCCTGCCCCCGTAAGAAACGGGGGCAGGGGGGGACTGCACCGGTGGACATCCCTCTTGTCCGGAATTTTTCTCATATTTGTATTTGTATCTGTTGTCGCCCCATGGATTTTGGAACTACCCTACATGAGGTCTGTTAATCATGTAATTCAGGAACGAGGCATAGAGGCAAATCTTTATGATTATACGGAGGTAGAGCTGTTTGCAGATGCAGAATTTTATATGCGTCATGCAATGGAGGATTCACCAAAAGATACAAGTTACATTATCAGCATACTTTCCGGAGCGTTGTTATTTTTCCTTGCTGTCTGGATTGGATATAAATATGTTCTCCCTGACAGAAATGAACAATAATACCTTTATACCGTTGTTATGACCCGATTAAAGCAATCTAATACATCTATCATGATGGCTGACATGAGTGAAGAGACCAAGCCTGAAAGAGATGTATGCATGTGGGATTTACTGGAAGATACTCTCAGCTGTTTCTCTCCGGATTCTTTCTGACAGGTCCTCCATACTGCTTATGATATCATTGATTACCTCATCGGACTCTTTCAGATCGAGGTTGAGAGCTTTATTAACCTCTTTTTCAGCCTGGTTCAGGTGATTAAGAAAAAGCAGGTAGTTTGTAAGAGTGCCATATGAGGCACGTATTAGCGATGCAAAATCTTCTCCATCTGAATTCAGAAGGATCGTGTAGTGCTCTACAAGGATTGCAAGAATGTTTGCCTTTTTTTCCCGGGCCTTACTATTTATGTTTGGCAACTCTGCCAGTGCACTGATATCAGGTTCTCTTCCTATGTTAACCACCTCAACTGCTTCATTCAGCGCACGCTTATTGTCGATAACATAGTTCTCGGCGAATTGTTTGCAGCCTTTTTTGTATTTGGTAAGATTATTAAAATAAAAAACAAAAAAAATCGGAATTAAAATCATCCAGAGGCTGAGTTGAGGTTTGTTGATAACTTGAGAAGCAAGTGTAATGGCAAATTTCTCTTCTTGTTCCAGTATTATTGCACTTTTTTCTTTCTTTTCAGACATTGGTTAATATTACTACATTATCAATCATTTGACTTGAAGTATATTACTCAATTCCTGAGAAATAAATGTATCCCCTGGAATTGTAAAGGCATAATCATCTGAATCTGGGTGCTTTGGGGCTTGACACCGAGCCTTTAAATGGGTGACCCCTTATCTTCCTTATCTTTTTATTAAGCTTGGATAGATAATCCAATTCTGATACAATAGCAACTGCATATTTTTGCCGGAATAGTAAAAAAAGCTTTATAATTTAGAGGGAGTGTCTAAGGTTCTGGTGTCCTTCCCGGACTTCA
Source organism: uncultured Nitrospiraceae bacterium (assembly GCA_964410825.1). Taxonomy (GTDB): domain Bacteria; phylum Nitrospirota; class Thermodesulfovibrionia; order UBA6902; family UBA6902; genus CAZVHL01. The sequence continues at coordinate 9,200 of CAYPIT010000068.1, read as the reverse complement.
AATCCGGTGTTGCCTACCACAAGTGGGCAGGGTGGGTTCGATTCCCACACGCTCCCGCCATTAAACTTCGCTGCGCTACGCGTATTTGGCAGTACTTTGAAGGTCGGCAAAACAGGCGCCAGAAAAATCACACCCAAGCTTTATTTTCTTGACACGGGCATGGTCTGTTACCTGACAGGCTGGCATAATTCCGGAGCAGCTTCTCAGGGGGCGATGGCAGGCAGCCTTCTGGAAAACTATGCAATAAGTGAAATTATTAAAAGCTACTGGCATCGTGGACACGAAGCGCCTGTATGGTTCTGGCGGACAAAGGAAAGAGATGAAGTTGATCTGATTATTGAGGAGGAAGGCAAACTTTTTCCTGTTGAAATAAAAATGTCCATGACGCCGGATATGAATATGGCAAAAGGTATTCATAAATTAAAAAAATTAAGCGATAATGTGAGCAAGGGAGCAATTGTTTGCCTGGCAGAGTCTGAATATCCACTTAACAGGGAAATCAATATTATTCCGCTTTCCTGTATTTGATATTATAAATTAACTGTCGGCAGGATCATTAACGCCATGAGCAAAAAGAGAAAAGTCATCAAGCAACAAAAATCCGGTCAAGTGGGAGGAGGCAGGCTCCGCATAGGCGACTTCAGTCACAACCCACTGATGCAGGTCAGAAGCAGTTATATTGAAATCTCAGGAGTTGTATAATATTCTTATCCTATATAAACAATTTTCAAAGGGGCATTCATGAATATTGAAATTCAAAAGGAGTATGAAAAGGCTGTAGCTAAAAGAGATGAAATTAAAGCAGCCCTTCAGTCACTCGAATCAGAGAAAGAGAAGAGCCATTATAACATTACGATAACCCGTGACAGACTGGCTTACTGGGAAGGCAAGACAGAGGGACTGAAGTTTGCCCTTGACCACCTTCAAACAGATTAGCATAACGGGTAACGTCCAAAATTACTGGGAAGTCCATGGTAAAGACATCAGATCTCATTGTAAAGGCACTCGAAAACGAAGGGGTCGAATACATATTCGGTATACCTGGCGAAGAAAACCTCGATCTATTAAACTCCATCAAAGGTTCCAGTATCAAATTGATTCTCACCAGACATGAGCAGGGAGCAGGTTTTATGGCTGCCACATACGGCCGTCTGACCGGTTTGCCGGGTGTATGTCTATCAACTTTAGGCCCGGGCGCCACTAACCTTGTCACGCCAGCAGCGTATGCCCAGCTTGGCGGCATGCCCATGATAATGATAACAGGTCAGAAGCCGATCACGAAGAGCAAACAGGGACGATTTCAGATAGTAAACATCGTGGAAATGATGCATCCTCTGACCAAGCTTTCAAAACAGGTAGTTCACGGGCATACCGTAACTTCAATCATACGTGAGGCCTTCCGGTTGGCAATAGAGGAACGTCCCGGCGCAATACATATCGAGCTTCCCGAAGATATTGCAGGTGAAAAATCAGATGCCCGGATTTATGAAAAAACAGACTATCGAAGGCCGGTGGCTGACAGCCATTCGATCATAGACGCTGTTCATAAAATCCATAAAGCAAAGTCACCGTTGATACTTTTAGGCGCAGGCGCCAACAGGAAGAGAACGCGCGATGCCATAAGATTCCTTATCGATAAAACAGGCATCCCCTTTTTTACAACTCAGCTTGGCAAAGGCGTAATGGATGAGCGCTCTCCCTTATGCCTCGGTACAGCCGCCCTATCGAGCAATGACTGTGTGCATTCAGCGATCGATTCATCAGACCTTATCATAAATATAGGGCATGATATAATCGAAAAGCCTCCATTCTTTATGACAAGAAATAGTTTCGAAGTTATCTCGATCAATTTCTTTGCAGCCCATGTAGACGATGTCTATTTCCCTCAGGCCGAGATCGTTGGTGATATTTCTGACAGTATTACACAGATCTCACAGCATATAGAAAAACAGTCCCATTGGGATTTCAGTTTTACACTTAAAATAAAAAAAGCACTGGACGCCGGCATTGAAGAAGGGGCAGATGACCGCAGTTTTCCTGTTCAGCCGCCAAAACTTGTAAGCATTGTAAGGAATGCCATGCCATCTGACGGGATTATATCGCTTGACAATGGTCTATACAAGATATGGTTCACCAGAAACTATAAGGCACATGAGCCAAATACAATACTGCTCGACAATTCACTTGCTACCATGGGAGCCGGCCTGCCGGTTGCTATCGCCTCAAAGATCGTATATCCGGACAGGAACGTGATGGCAATATGCGGTGACGGTGGTTTCATGATGAATTCTCAGGAACTCGAGACTGCAGTCAGGCTCAATTTGAACCTGATTGTGTTAATTGTAAATGACAGCGCTTACGGGATGATAAAATGGAAACAGCAGGAGCTGGGCTTCGAGGACTTTGGCCTTGATTTTGGGAATCCGGACTTCGTCAAATATGCCGAGAGCTACGGAGCAAGCGGACATCGGTTAGGCAGGACCGAAGATCTCGAACCATTGCTGAATAAATGCTTCGAAACCCCTGGCGTTCATGTCATAGATGTACCTGTTGACTATTCACGAAATAACGAACTGTTATACAAATGTATGACAGGGCCTGAATAGAGTCTGTGTATAAGGTCAGTTTTTGTCATTGTCCGGCTTGACCGGACCTAGGAATCTTTGAAAACACTGGATTCCCCGATCATGTCGGAGAATGACAGATTATTCAAGCAATATTTTATACACAAACTCTCATTAAAGTATTTACCTGCTTTGATTTAAGATATTTATGAATAATGCAGGCCAGGAGGTCTATTATGTCAGACTCAATTTTAAGAGTAACAGCCCCCTTTGATGAACATCTGATTAAAGAACTGCCTTTAACCTCAATAAACGAAGCTGAGAATATTCTTCAGTCAGCCTATGCACTTTATCAGGACCGCACCAGATGGCTTCCCAAGTATGAACGTATAAAGATACTTAAACGCTTCGGTGAGATCTTATCTGACAATGTCGAGTCCCTCGCAAAACAGGCAGCTGAAGAAGGCGGCAAGCCACTTGTCGATTCAGTTATAGAGGTCAACAGGGCTGTCAACGGCGTGGATGTAGCGATTCAGGAGCTGGGCCAAATGCATGGAATAGAAATACCTATGGAGTTGAACGAGAGCTCTAAAAACCATATGGCATACACACTGCTTGAACCTGTAGGTGTTGTTGCAGCGATAAGTGCCTTTAACCATCCTGTCAACCTGATCATTCACCAGGTGATACCGGCAGTTGCAACAGGATGCCCTGTTATTGTAAAGCCTGCTGCTGCCACTCCTCTGTCCTGCTTTTCTGTTGCGGAAATGCTCTATAAGGCAGGACTGCCTGAAGAGTGGTGCAGGGCCATAGTATGCGACAGAGAGGTGACAAATAAAATCGCCTCTGACAGCCGCATCAAATTCGTTACATTTATCGGCTCTTCAAAGGTTGGATGGAAACTTCGTAACAGCCTGGCCCCCGGAGCAAACTGTGCCCTTGAACATGGCGGCGCTGCCCCTGTTATTGTAGAGCCCGATGCTGACATCGACTCTATTCTGCCCGGACTGGTTAAAGGAGGATATTACCATGCAGGACAGGTTTGTGTTTCTGTACAGCGAATGTACGTTCATAAAAGTATCATGACCGAACTAAAAGAGAAGATGATAGAGATGGTCAAAAAGCTTAAAGTCGGAGACCCTGTTGATAAATCTACGGAAGTGGGTCCCCTGATTAAGCCCGGTGAAGTAGACAGGGTGGACAGCTGGGTAAAGGAAGCTGTCAGAGATGGAGCAGAGCTGCTTTGCGGCGGCAACAGGATCTCCAATACATGCTATGAACCGACGCTCTTACTTAATCCTCCACAGAAATCAAAGTGTTCTACTGAAGAGATCTTTGGCCCGGTTGTCTGTCTTTATGAATATGAGAACTACCTTGACGCTGTAGAACTCGCTAACGAACTGCCATTTAATTTCCAGGCAGCGATTTATACTGAATCATTAAATATCGCTTTAGACTGTGTAAAGCGTCTCAAGGCCAGGGCAGTGATGGTCAACGAGCATACTGCTTTTCGTGTTGACTGGATGCCATTCGGAGGAGCAGAGATGTCAGGTCTTGGAATGGGCGGTATAGGTTACTCGATGAGGGATATGTGCCATGAGAAACTGATGGTGATTAAATCCGATTCTGTCTAAAATAACGTTTTATTTATTTTCTTTGTCCTTTTGTTTGGCCAAAAGGATCAAAAAGAGCAATAGCACATAAAATAGCAAGACTTGCGAGAAAGGCGAGAAAAGTTAAAATTGGTCCCCAAGTTTAATAAACCCCGCCTTTCCAGTTCTTATCGCTTTCTTTTCTGCCTATTCCTTGCGTCTTACCAGGACTTATCTCAAAATCGGATTTAATGATGATTATAACCTTTGTTGTCATTCCCGCGAAAGCGGGAATCTATTCTTTTCAAGGCCTTCTGGATGCCTGCGTAAGACATGCGGGCATGACAGAAAGTGAATGTTTTATTTTGAGATAGGTTCTACTTACTATCCTTTCCCGCTATTCTCGCTCGTCTCGCATTCCATAATTCTCTGCCTCTGCTCTTTAAAACAGTTTTTCCGTAAACAGCAGCCTTAGATTCCTGATCTCATCTTTCCAGTCTTTGGCTTTAACAAACCTGCTGTCCCGGTATGTTTTAATATCATAAAATTTACCTTTAACAGTGATAGTAACAGCACCGTCTCTGTCTGTCCTCAATATTCTCACATCCTGATCTTTATATCTTTGAAGACTCTCTTGATGAGGGTGATGAAACGGGTTATTCATTCCTGAGCTTATTACAGCTGTCTCCGGATTGACAGCCCTCAGAAACTCTACTGAACTCGACGTCCTGCCGCCATGATGAGGTACTTTCAATATGTCACTTTTAAGCCACGTTCCCAGATAAAGCAGGTTCCACTCAGCCTCTTTTTCGATATCTCCTGTAAACAGTATTGATATACTGCCTGACACAATTTTTATTACCAGAGAGTCACTGTTCTCATTAGAGAATTCTCCTCGCGAAGATAATGCATGGAACTCATCGTAGGGATGGAGCAGATATATTTTATAACCCTGAGCATCAAGGAAATCTCCTCTGTCAAGAATCCTTATTCTGATTTTATTTTCTTCTGCCCGGGCAAAAAACTCTCCAGCTTCATTGCTCATTCTGCCGTTTGTCCAAATCTCTTCAACTTCAAAATTATCCAGCAAATAAATAAGTCCTCCCATATGGTCAGGGTGGGTATGGCTTAAAACAAGAAAATCGATTTTCTTTATACCTTTTGACCATAAATGAGGTGCAACTATGCTTCTTCCGGCATCAATATCCTTTGACCCACCATCAATCAGCATCACTTTCTTATCCGGCAGCCTTATAAGGGATGATTCTCCCTGACCAACATCCAAAAATGTAACTTTTAGATCATTATCGGTTAAGAACGGAATGCTCAAATAGAATAGAATTACAAGAGCTAACGGGACAAACCGCCATATGAAATCGTTTTTAACGAGAATTATGCAGGACAGATAATAAAGCATTATCATTACGATTGGAGGGTTATGAATACGAAAATTTGAATAAGGGATATAAGAAAATGCCTCTGTTATACACAATGCTACATAAGTAACAGAACCGATCAGTCCGCTAAAGGGCATGACTGACAGATTAAGCAAAATCGTGATAAAGCTCATGACGAAACCGAGCGGCAAAACAACAAAACAGACAAGCGGTGTGACGACAAAGTTTGCCACAGGTGAGATTAACGGAAACTGCTTGAAAACCATCGCAACAATAGGAGCTGTACCCATGACCGCTGCAATGGTAAGTATTACTGTTGCCTTCAGCTTCCCGGATATCGATTTAATTCTCCCTGAATCACCAGATTTAAAGTTATAAGAATAGCTATCAGATTCTGTGTCCTTTGATCTGTGTTCTAAAACATAGCCTATCGAAAAAACGGCTATAAACGACAGTTGGAAAGACAGTTTAAACAGAGTGTGCGGATTATAGAGTAGAATGATAATTGCCGCGATCGAGAGCGAATTTAACCACTGGCCTTTTCGTCCCATGAAAAGTGCGAGCATATATATATAAACCATAACCAGGGAGCGAACAGTTGGAGTGTTCATTCCGGACATTAGTGCATACATCGCCAGAACAGGTATGGTACATAGTACCGCGATCTGGGTAGGGGTGATGTAAAGTGTTACACTCTTCAGGGCAGTATCAGGCAGCAATTTAACTGTCCCTCTTACTATCCTGAAGATAATGAATGCCAGCAGTCCGAAATGAGTACCAGATATACTGAGCAAGTGAGCAAGACCTGTCGCACTGAACGAGTCCCTCATTTCCTGGCCGATACTCCCTTTAAGACCGAGTATTATAGCCTTAAGAAATGAGGCGTTTTTTTCTGAAAGGCTGTTGTCGATAATATCCCCGATTCTCTTTCGAACCTGGAATATATATGAAGATACCCCCTCGCTTTTACGAATGAATTTCATCTGTTTCACATAACCTGATGCAATAATCCCGTCCTTTTTCGTATCATATGAATACACGCCCGGGTTTTTGAATGAGGCAGGCGTTCCTAATTTTGCAACAGCACTTATAGTGCTGCCATTTACAAGACCGATCTCTGATAATTGACTGTTAAAATATTTCTGGTTGATTTTTAAGCGCAGATTCCCCTCAACCCGCTGCCCCTCGACAAAAACCTGATCAATCGTAAATCGCAGGCTACCGCCATATAGTTCAGGCCCGTCAACCACTTCTCCGGCAACCAGCAGATCACTGTCAGGTAATAAAAGCCCTGGGAAATTATTCTGTCTTTCAGAACTGTAAATAAATCCCAAAAGAAATATAAGTGTTATGAAGAGGATCTTTCTTCTGTTTTCGTATTGAACCAGTAACAAAATAATAAACGACAGGAAAAATACCGCAATAATCAGGATAGGAAAACTGGAAAATAAATTAAACGCGGTAATGCCAGCTATTAATGAAACTGCAGAATATATCATCTACACCATGTCCCCAACAGAGTTACTTATTCATGGATTTTAATCAATTACTTCAATCATTGTAAATCAGGATATCCGGCAGGTTTAGTTCTGCACATTAAAACATATTTTGTTATAATTGGTTGCAAATGATGAATCAATTAATCAACTCGCTTCCTCTGCCATGGCATTCCCGCAAGAGATAACTTATGAGTCTGCTTGCTGATCTTCTGGCAAAAATAAAGCAACCCCAATCAACAAGGGAAGTGCCCCCAAACCTGAAAAATATTGTTTACGGCTCCGCAGGTCAGTCCAGCCGAAAGATGAAAATCATTCTGCTTTCGCTTATGTTTGTAGCATCAATAACAGCAGGTCTGTTATTGATTAATTATGTTAAACCTCTGCTGGATAGTGAAAGTGCCATCTCGATACCTGTAACAGAACTGCCTGCAACAGTTAAGGAGCAGCAGCAAGACAGGGAAGATGATAAAACCGCTGAGCACGCAATTACTGCTAAGAATAAAGACATAGAGGCCCTGAAGAGTAAGACCGACCCAGTGCAGGCTTCAGCCGCTCCGAAAGAAGCAGACAGCAAACCTGTGAAGGTTCCCGGTAAAATCGAACCATCTAAGGAAACAGCCGCGCAATCGTCCGTCCCTGCAAAGGAAGAGACACAGAAAAAAATAATTCCGGAGAAAGTCAGATCGACAGTTCCGGGTAAAAAAATAAATGCAGCCAGGAGAGATGCGTTGCTCTATAATGCCAGAAGACATGAAATGAATAATAATTATGCGGGAGCATTGTCCAGTTATAAAAAGGCCCTGAATCTGGACAGGAATAATATTGCTATCATTAATAATATTGCGTACATGTACCTGCAGTTAGATCTCATTGAAGATGCGACAACATTTTCCGGCAATGCACTTAAGATGAACATGGATCATGTCCCCTCCCTTATAAATTTCGCGATTGCTCAGGCCAGATCCGGGAATTACACTGATGCATACAGCTACCTGGATCGTGCAATTAAACTGGAGCCTGATAATAACTCCGTTATTTTAAACCTTGCTATACTGAATGAAAGGCAGGGGAATGACTCTATCGCTTTTGAATATTACTCTCAGCTAAGTAATTTGGGGAATACTGAGGGTTTATTGGGCAAGGCAAGAATCTACGACAAGACCGGCAAAATAAAAGAGGCCCTTATGCTTTACAGACAGGCACTTTCTTCTACTATGCCGAATGATTCGGTGAAGACCGAAATCAGGCAGAGAATCAGGATCCTTCTCGTTAAAACAAGAGGGACAGATAACGGGCAGGAGAAATCTCGATCCACCGATTATTGATTAAGAGTAATATTATCCAGTGCAAATACATCCACCACTTCTTCAGAAATCCAGCGTTTTTTACCCTGAAAAGAAACCTGATACCATTTTACTTCCCTGTTATCAGTAGATTCGTTTAACACCAGAAGCTGGCTGCCCTTAAGCGTAACGCCCGTCTTTCTTGATTCAAGAGAAGGCTTGCGTCTGATAAATGCCACATCAGCCGTAACAGCGATAAGCTTAAAATCAGTCAACTGCTTACCCATTTCTATGGCTTCCTCTTTATGCTTTATAGAGTCCCGAACAATTACAGGTTGCGGTTCTTCCCCTGCCATTAAAGCTACCTCACTTTCAGCGACCCTTTCCATATCAGGATTATTCTCCTGGTTATCGTTTATTTCTTTTTCAGATTTTATAATTTCCACAACTTCATCATTTCGATTTTGATGCAGTGAAGACTCCGGTTTAATTGAATTTTCTGCAAAATGCTCTTTTACTACCTCTGTCCTTTCAGCATCCAGATTCTGTATATAAATATAACTCAAAGCAACGATCGCAACGACAGCGAGGACTCCAACTGTTGCCGGGATAAATCCAAACTTTCTCTTGATTATCATGTCACTGTGATTCAGGCTTTTAATGGCATGACGAATGTGATTAGGAAGGATTGTGTTGTTCTCTTCAAGATATGCAGCCATTAATGTCCTGGATATAAGCATGTTGATGAGCCTCGGTATTCCACCTGTATATTTATGAGTAAGCATGCCGACATTTTTATGAATCTGCAGGTTCTTTTTTCCGGCCTTTATTGAGCGGTAGTTAATATATTCGAGAGTCTCCTCAG